>NZ_JARGEJ010000086.1:0-12778 GCF_029211245.1 Robertmurraya sp. DFI.2.37
AGAAATGGGAAGGCGGACATATCCAACAATGGGCTATGGTCATGAATCAACTGTTAATTCATGACCACCTGAAGAATCGTGTAAAGAAGTATCTAGAATAACTTACACACTTTTCTTGACAAACCCCAACTTGATGAAAATCGATTCAGTAATTAACAAATACTCGTACATACTTTGCAGTTAAATCCATATTTTATTTAAAAAAATCGCAGCTATTTCAACAATCAACGTTCCAAATATTCTGTATGCACATCTATATTCGCTGCTAAAAGAACGGTCGCTAAATGATGCTCGGGCGCGCTTGCAACCTCTCGATACATCTTATCAATATAAAGATGCTCAACCTCCGGCAATTCGCGAATAAATTGTCTTCTTAACTTTTCTCCGGCATCATCCGCATCCACTAAGATATATACTTCTTTGCCACTTATATAATCAACTAACTCATCCAGACGAGAAATACTAATCGTACCATTCGTACAAATAATTTCAATTGGTTCCTTTACAATACTTTTCACCTTTCGTTTATCAGAGGTTCCTTCAACGATGATTATCTTTTCTGTGTTCGAATCAAGCATCTATATCACCCATCAACGAAAATTGTATTTGCCACACTATATGTATTCTAGTAGGAAAGGTTCTTCTCCTGCTTGTCATGAACCATAAACTGTAACGAACTGGATGTCCTATGCTCGATTTATCAGTTTCTAGTAAAAAACGCCCCTAATTAGGAGCGCCTACTATTTTTTTGTTTAGTCTTCTTTAATTAAGCCTGCATATTCATCAGCAGACATTAAAGCATCCACATCGCTAGCATTAGCCGGCTCAATGACAATCATCCATGCTTTTTCATAAGGAGATTCATTGACAAATTCCGGGCTGTCATTTAAGTCTTCGTTGATTGCGACCACTTTTCCACTAATAGGAGCATACAATTCAGAAACAGTTTTCACCGATTCTACACTTCCAAATGGTTCATTGGCAACAACTTCATCCCCAATCTCAGGAAGCTCAACAAAGACGATGTCCCCTAATTCTGATTGTGCAAAATCCGTAATTCCAATTCGTGCTGTTTCCCCTTCAACCTTGACCCATTCATGTTCTTTTGAATAACGCAGCTCTTTTGGTGTGTTCATGCAAATCCCTCCAAAATAATTGTACTGTTACATTAAACCAGTTTTCGTTTTGATTGAAGATTTTTTGTAAACATTTTAAAACAGACATTTCAACCTCAGACCTTGCATCGAGGTAGATTTGATTTTCACACGGCATTTTTTGCTTCAACATCATCGTGATTTTACAAGGGAAAAATATGGCCTTTAAGACGTTTTCCCAATCGCTCCAATGTTTTTCGCAAAGAACCCACATCATCATGACCGTTTTTTATCCATCAATCCCCTTGTTTTTTACGAGCAAAGGTTATTGTAACCTAAATCAAAATTTTGCTACCAAATATTTATTGTCCTGAAAAAAGACTTTCATATTCATTCTCTTTAAATCCCAAAGTGACGTTATGGCCGTCTGTCAATAACGGGCGCTTAATGAGCATACCATCTGAAGCAAGAATATCAAGCAGCTCGTCCTCGGAAGCAGTTTTCATTTTGTCTTTTAAACCAAGCTCTCTGTATTTCATCCCACTTGTATTAAAAAATTTTTTCAGTTCCAATCCGCTGCTTTTATATAACTGCTCAAGCTCTGAACGAGAAGGCGGATTTTCAACAATATGTACTTCCTTATACGAAATATCATGGGTGTCGAGCCACTTCTTGGCATTACGACAAGTCCCACATTTCGGATACCAATAAAAGGTTAATGCCATGTTTTCACCTACCTATGTTATTATCCATATTTAGATAAAGTTTGCCATCTATATCTGAATAGTACCATATGAGCTTGGTCATCACAACGATCGAGATAGACTCTTTCTGCAACTTTAACGAATTCTCGCTCAAACAGAAAGCTCCCCTCAGGATGAAGGGAGCTTTGCTTAAAGATAACTTTGTCTCAACTCTTATAATACGTATCTCTCAGCAGCAATTAACTTAAGGGATGCTTCGCGTTTCTTAGCGATGACATTAGTCGGTGTATGGCGAGTCAGCTTGCGAAGTGTCGAAATCATCATCCGCAGTGTGTCACCACTTTCAACCGCCACCAATGTTTCTTTTGCATCTGCTTCGATTTTATTAAAAGCTTCTTGGCAGAAAATTTGTGTATAAAGAAGCTTTTGCTGATTCTTCTCAAGACCTGTTTTAGCAATTGCCTTTTCTGTTCGCAAAATAGCAGATTCCATTGCGTAAACATTCGCAATAATGTCAGCTACATTTACAAAGATTTCCTGCTCTTTATCGACGTCTTTTCCGTACTTTTGAGCAGCAAGACCAGCAGCAAGCAAGGAGATTTTCTTTCCATTGCCAACGAGAAGCTTCTCTTGTGCTAACGGTTCATCACCAGGTTCTTCTGGCATCAGCATCATTAATTCTTCTTGTAAGGCCATCGCTTTTTGGAAGAGCGGTAACTCGCCCTTAAGGGCCTTTTTCAAATAAGTGCCTAGGACAAGGAGACGATTGATTTCATTTGTTCCTTCAAAAATGCGGTTAATCCGTGAGTCCCGATAAGCACGGGCAATTTCGTACTCTTCCATGAATCCGTAACCGCCATGAAGCTGAACCCCTTCATCTACAACATAGTCAAGCACTTCTGTATTGAAAAACTTACCTAAAGAACATTCAATTGCATACTCGGCGATTGAGGCCGCTACAGCCTTACCTCCATTTACCTCTTCATCAGTAAGCTTGCTCATCCGATCTTCGAATAATCCTACGGTGCGGTAAATGGAACTTTCTGCAGCATATAATTTCGACGCCATCGTCGCAATTTTTTCTTTTGTTAAATTGAAGGCAGATATCGGTGTTTTAAATTGCTGACGCTGATTCGTATATGGAATGGTAATTTCTAATGCCCGTTTCGCTCCCCCTAATGCACCAACACCTAATTTATAACGGCCAATGTTCAAAATGTTAAAGGCAATAATATGGCCTCTGCCGATTTCACCTAACAAATTCTCTACTGGCACTTCGGCATCTTCAAGAATAAGCGTACGAGTTGATGAGCTTTTAATTCCCATTTTATCTTCTTCAGCACCGGTTGATACCCCAGGGAACTCTCTTTCAACAATGAAAGCTGAGAATTTATCACCGTCTATTTTTGCATATACGACAAATACATCCGCAAATCCAGCGTTGGTAATCCATTGCTTTTCTCCATTTAATAGATAATGTGTGCCAGCGTCGTTAAGCTTTGCTACCGTTTTTGCTCCAAGTGCATCAGAACCAGAGCTAGGTTCTGTTAGAGCATAAGCGGCAATTTTTTCTCCAGTTGCCAGTTCAGGAAGATACTTTTTCTTTTGTTCTTCGTTCCCAAAAAGGACAATTGGAAGAGAACCGATACCGACATGGGCCCCATGGGTAATTCCAAATCCACCGGCAATCGCCATTTTTTCAGCAATTAACGCAGAGCTTACCTTGTCTAGCGCAAGGCCACCGTATTCTTCAGGAACGTCTGCTCCAAGAAGCCCTAGCTCCCCTGCTGATTTCAACAGTTTCACAGAACGATCAAACTCATGCTTTTCAAGATACGGCACTTCAGGTAAAACTTCATTAACAACGAAATCCTCTGTTGTTTTCGCAATCATTACTTGCTCATCGGAAAAATCCTCTGGAGTAAAGACTTGTTCGTAGCTCACATCTTCAATAAGAAAGCTTCCACCTTTAATTAGGTTTTCAGTTTGATTAGACATGCGAAAATTCCTCCATTCATTTTAAAGAGATGCATCATTGACACCCCAAATTTAATTTGCTTACAGCAGTTCGAACACTCCAGCCGCACCCATTCCTCCACCGATACACATTGTGACGACGCCAAATTGTTCATTGCGACGCTTCATTTCATGTATTAAGGACAATGTTAACTTCGCACCTGTACAGCCAAGCGGATGTCCAAGAGCAATGGCCCCTCCGTTAACATTCACCTTTTCTTCATCCAATCCAAGTTCGCGAATGACTTGAAGAGATTGCGATGCAAAGGCTTCATTTAATTCGAATAGACCAATATCAGACAGTTCTAGTCCAGCTAGCTTCAATGCTTTCGGGATAGCCACAACGGGGCCTACACCCATAATTTCGGGTGGTACGCCACCAACAGCGAAGGATCTGAACTTAACAAGCGGCTTTAGTCCTTGTGCTTCCGCTTTTTCGCGATCCATTATTAGCACAGCTGCAGCACCATCACTTGTTTGTGAGGAGTTACCTGCGGTAACAGAACCTGTTACTGAAAAGGCCGGTCGTAATTTAGCCAATGTTGCCACCGTCGATTCAGGGCGAACCCCTTCATCTTCACTAAAAGTAAATGTTTTTTCGACAAGTTTGTTTTTGCTATCTACATAACGATTTGTTACTTCGACCGGGACAATTTCGTCTACAAACTTCCCTTCTTGAATTGCCTTAGCTGCTCTTTGATGGCTGCGTACAGCAAAGGCGTCCTGATCCTCTCGTGTTATTCCGAATTTTTTTGCTACTTCCTCAGCCGTATGCCCCATACCCATATAATATTCAGGAGCTGTTTCAGCAAGCTTGGCATTGGGACGGACGACATGCCCCATCATCGGCACCATACTCATTGACTCTGCTCCACCTGCTAGAACAGTATCTGCATGGCCGATCATAATCTTTTCAGCTCCATAAGCGATCGTTTGCAAACCTGAGGAACAATAACGATTAACAGTTACAGCCGGAACAGTGTCAGGAAGGCCTGCCAATGCGCCAATATTTCGCGCCATATTCAAACCTTGTTCTGCTTCAGGCATGGCACAGCCAATAATTAAATCATCAATATTTCCTTCGTACCCGCCCGCTCTTTTTAAAGTTTCCTTGACAACAAGAGCACCTAAATCATCGGGTCTCATATTTGCAAGCGAGCCCTTCTTTGCTTTTCCGACTGGAGTACGCGCTCCCGCAACAATTACCGCTTCTCTCATCTTATTCCCTCTCTTTCCGCTCATTTTTAGGTAAATCTCGTTATCTACTGACCTAGTTTTACATCCATTTCAAAGTGAAAGACTTTATGTTAACGATATGTCGTCGATTTAAATTGGAGTAGCTTTTGCATTTACTTACCAAAATGCCCTTCCTCCGAACGTTTAATCGATTAAGAACATTCCTAAAGCCTAACTTCGTTTTGGACGAAATAGACAAAATCAAGAGCAGCATATGGTGACTCAAAACAAATTCTCATGAAAAAATGGTAGCTCAACTAACTTCACTGTTCACATTGCATAAATCGTTCATTTTCTCATTGCCTGCTGTGCTCTAGTTACGTAACGGCTTGCCTTTAAGAAGCATATGCTGCATGCGCTGCTGGGATTTCGGTTCTGTAACAAGACTTAAAAAAGCTTCTCTTTCTAGATCAAGCAAATACTGTTCATCAACTTCTGTGCCATATGGAACCTTTCCACCTGCGATAACATAGGCAAGTTTCTTGGCAATCTTCATATCATGTTCAGAAATATAACCAGAGTAGAACATATTTTGCGCACCCAGTAGCAGTGTTGCATACCCAGGCTCTCCTACAACAGGAACTTTTTTACGAATCGGAGGTGTGTAGCCTTGCTCATGAAGGGCAAGAACTACCTGCTTGGCGTCATAGATTAAGTGATCGCCATTAACACTAATGCCATCAGCTTTGTTTAAGAAATTAAGTTCACGTGCCTCTTCTCCAGAAGTTGAAACCTTTGCCATTGCAATTGTCTCAAAGACAGCATTAGCTACTTTTTGCAAATCAAATTCGACACCATTTGGCAAGCTGTTCAAATGTTTCAAGTAGAGCTCTTTATTTCCACCGCCTCCCGGAATAAGACCCACTCCGGCCTCAACAAGACCCATATAGGTTTCGGAGGAAGCTTGGATATGAGCTGTTGGCAAGCAAACCTCTGCACCGCCACCGAGCGTCATTCCAAACGGTGCAGCTACAACCGGTTTGCGGCTATACTTGATTTTCAAACTTGCCTGTTGAAAATGACGTACGACCATATCTAGTTCGAATACGTCGTCTTGGGCCTCCATCAAAATCATCGCCAGATTGGCACCAACGCAGAAGTTTTTCCCCTGATTACCAATAACAAGACCTTTATAATTTTTTTCTACTTCGTCGATCGCAAAGTTAATCATTTGTAAAATATCCAATCCGATTGCATTGCTTTTGGAGTGGAATTCAAGCAAAGCTACTCCATCACCTATATCAATTAAGCTTGCACCACTATTCTTTTTGATAACCCCTTTTTGTTTCTTCATTTTTGTTAGATTGATAACTTTTGGGTTCTCTTCTACTAATTTGTACTCACCATTTTCGTAAACATACAAATGGCCTTGCTCATCCTCTTTGTAGAATGAAGTAAATCCTTGGGCAAGCATCTCTTTTACCCAGGCTGGAACGGCTAGACCTTGCTCCTCCATTTTTTGTACAGATTTTTCAAGACCAATTGCATCCCATGCTTCAAATGGTCCTTGTTGCCAGCCAAAGCCCCATTTCATAGCTCGATCGATCGCCACAATGTCGTCTGCAATCTGTCCAAGTAAGTCCGCAGAATAAACAAACACGGGACTAAAAATATTCCATAATAGCTCGCCAGCTCGATCTTCTGCAAATACAAGCGTTTTCATTTTATTGTTTAAGCCTTTTGTCTGCTTCGCCATTTCAATCGAAGGAGCTTGCAGCTTTTTACGAGGTCCATACTCGAGAGAAGCAGGATCGATTTCGAGAATTTCCTTCCCCTTTTTCAAGAAAAAACCTTGCCCTGACTTGCTTCCAAGCCAGCCCTTTTCAATCATTCTCTGTAGAAATGGTGGCACTTCGAACACTTCTTTTTCTGCGCCCTCGACTTGGTCATACACATTTCTTGCCACATGAGCAAATGTATCAAGTCCAACTACATCTAGTGTTCTAAACGTTGCGCTCTTTGCTCTGCCAATAAGCGGCCCAGTAACAGAGTCCACTTCACCGACGCTATAGCCGCGATTCAACATTTCACGAACCGTAATAAGCAAACCATATGTTCCAATGCGATTGGCAATAAAGTTTGGGGTATCCTTTGCTTCTACTACACCTTTGCCAAGAACATCCTCACCAAATGTTTTCATAAATGAAAGTACTTCTTTATCGGTATGCTTCGTAGGAATGACTTCTAAAAGCTTTAAATAACGTGGTGGATTAAAAAAGTGGGTTCCGAGAAAATGCTTTTGAAAGTCCTCCGAACGTCCTTCCGCCATCGCTTCCACCGAAATTCCCGAAGTGTTTGAGCTTACAATACTTCCCGGCTTGCGGTATTTATCCACCTTTTCAAAGATTTGCTGTTTAATGGTGAGATTCTCTACAACGACTTCAATGATCCAATCAACGTCACTCAATCGTTGTAGATCATCCTCAAAATTCCCCGCTTCAATTAAGGCTAGATTTTTCTTAGAAGTTAGTGGTGCCGGTTTTTGCTTTAATAGCTTTTGGATGGCCATTTCACTAATTCGATTGCGCACCCTTTTATCATCTAGCGTAAAGCCTTGTGCTTTTTCTACATCCGTTAGTTCTCGAGGCACAATATCAAGCAATAATGTGGGGATTCCTATATTCGCTAGGTGAGCAGCAATCCCAGAACCCATGACACCAGATCCTAGCACGGCAGCCTTTTTGATTTGTTGGATCAATTCCATCTCCTCCTTCAAGTTCTTGAATGAATACTCATTCATTTTTTAACTAAAAAAAATATCGCTTCATCAAGGAATGTAAAATTCATATGCAAAGGCAACTATGAACTTTACTTTTAAACGATGTTGATACTAAAGAGGTGTTCCGCCTGCTTTTACATAGAAATAACCACCATTAAGTGGTATCTGTTACTATCATCATAAAATATTTGTACTTTTTCCGCAATAATTAGATGCGTAATTTTTAAATTTTTTCGAAAGTTTGTTTTTTATATAATTTTATAGTTAACGGGAATGTTAACATTAAATCTTATTTGTGGAGGTGCTTATATGGCAAAGCGAAAAAAGGATCCATCAAAGGCTGGAGTCAGTGCGGCCAGTGTTCAAGGAAATGCAGGGCCAGGAGCTGAGATAGGCGACAAGGATAAGAAGAACAGTCAAAATAATCAATTTAAAAGATAAATCGTTTGCTCAACAATTCTGTTTAACCAACCCACATGAAAAAAATTTTACTGATTTTGTTGACATTCTCTTTAAATGGCATTATTATAAAGATATAGTTGATAATGATTATCATTACCAACTGTAGGAACGGCATTGACTGTGCCTTTTCATAGCGAGTACCTTTCCTAATCATAGATGTTAGGCTCAATTTACCCCCTCAACTTAAATTGGGCCCCCCTTCGTTTAAAAAGTCCGTATTTTTACGGACTTTTTTATTTTAAAATATAGATGAAACACCAATGTGGTTAGATTTCCACTCCGGGTGGACGCTTTTTCGCGGGCGGGGTCGAGTCGTTTTATTTAAAATGGTGTTTTTATAATAATACATTTTTGGGATTCGTTGCTTAACTTTGACTCTAAATAAATTTTGAGTCAAAGTTTTAAGAATATAACTGCGGATTGGAGCGAAGGGCGCTTGACTCCTGGGGGATTAGCGGGACAGGTGAGACCCCACAGGAGCATCAGCGACGAGGAGGCTCACCGCCCGCCCCCCGGAAAGCAAGCGCCCGAAGCGGAAATCAGCCTTTTTCCCACCATTCCTAAACGAAAAAATAACAAAAGGTAACGAGAAAGGCTTCTCACTACCTTTTGTCGACAATATGAAGTCCGTATTTTTACGGACTTTTTTCATATTCTCTTCGGATAATGCTACCAAATCAGGAAACAATAACTTCATATCCTTATTCTTAGGAGAATGCATTCTATGAAAAGTCCACTTTTGAAAAAAAATCAAAAAATGCAAGAGCTTGTAAAGATTCTAAAAAAATCAAATGACTTTAAACATGTACAGTACATGAATGAGCAAACAGAAGAACATTTTTCATTAATGTTTATGTCTACAATGGTGGAGGAAAAAATCATTCATGAAAGTATTCTTCCATTTCTATTAGAAGGAAATTTTCACCGTTTAGAGGATGTTAAAAAAATAGTTCCGCTTGAAGAGATTGAGTTTTCTGAAGATCCATTAGAAATAGAAAAAAAGCTCTTTAATGGTTTTGTCGTTCTGTTACTTGAAAAAGAAAAGAATAACTACTGTTTTTTAGGAGCTCACAAAGAAGTCGGCAGAACCATTGGTGTACCGGAAGTTGAATTCAGTGTTATTGGGCCAAAAGAATCCTTTGTTGAATCGATCGAACAAAATTTGAATTTAGTAAGAAAAAGAATTCCGGTAAAGGATCTCATCATCGAGGAACAAACGATCGGCAAATACTCTAAAACAAAAGTCGCCATACTCTATTTAGAAAATATGGCGAATACGGAGAATGTTAACACCGTACGGCAGCGCCTTCAGGAAATTGAGTTTGATCAGATCACCGATAGCTCCTATATCATTCAAATAATATCGGATAATCAAAATTCACCTTTTCCGCAACTTCTAGATACGGAAAGGCCCGATCGGGTCTCATCCAGCATTATCGAAGGGAAGGTTGCCATTATCGTCGATGGATCACCACATGTACTTATTGGTCCAACTACATTAGTCGAGTTTTTCAGTTCTTTCGAAGACTATTTCCTAAACTGGTTCATTTCTTCATTCTTCCGATTGATTCGTTTTTTTGCGGTAATGTTCTCCATACTAGTAACACCGGTTTATGTTGCTACTTTAAGCTATCATTACGAATTAATTCCTAGAGATCTTTTAAATGCCCTTGTAGCTTCACGAATGGCGATTCCCTTTCCCCCCATTCTGGAAGCGCTCTTTCTTGAACTTACAATCGAATTGCTTAGAGAGGCTGGAGCCAGGCTTCCAACAAAAGTTGGCCAAACAATCGGTATTGTTGGAGGAATTGTCATTGGAACTGCAAGTGTTGAAGCGGGGCTTACAAGTAATGTGTTGCTCATCATTATTGCACTAGCTGCTTTGGCTTCCTTTACAACTCCCGTTTATCGTATGGGTAACACCATTCGTTTACTGCGCTTCCCATTTTTATTTTTTGCTGAACTATGGGGCTTTCTAGGCATCGTCCTGAGTTTTTGTATTTTATTGATTCATTTAAGCCGACTAACCTCTTTAGGCAGACCATACCTTGAACCGTTATATCCACCAAGAAGAGTTGATTTTAAAGATGCCTTAATTCGATTATCTTTTAAACACCAAACGAAAAGGCCATTGTTTTTAAATTCTAAAAAACCTGAACGCATAAGTGCGAAAAAAGCAAAAGAAAAAAAAGATATTGATGAATAGGGGGCTTCCTTATGAGCATGAGCATTCCTGAAAACAAAAAAGTGTCGCCCTTTCTCGTATTTTTTATCATTAATAGTATGCAGTTCGGTATCGGGGTTCTCGGCTTTCAACGAATTATCGCCAAATATGCCGGTTATGATGGATGGATTTCCGTCATTATAACTGGTATAGGAATCCATATTTTACTTTGGATGATGTATAAAATGCTCAAAATCGTTGACGGAGATATTGTTTCTATTCACAGCTTTGTGTTTGGGAAGACGATAGGTAAAATACTGAGTGCTTTTTTTATCATTTATTTTTCCCTGCTAACTGTCATGGTTTTGAGAACATATATTGAGATTGTACAAGTATGGATGTTTCCGACATTAGAAACCTTTTGGTTTGCACTAGTATTTTTAGCAGTAGTAGTCTATGCCAATTTCGGAGGATTCAGAACGATAACAGGAATTGCCTTTTTTAGCATTGTTCTCCCTTCTTACATTCTGGCAATATTTCTGTTTACAATTCCCTATTCAGAATTCGATAATATGCTCCCTATTTTTGAGCATTCGATTAAAGATATTCTTACTGCTAGCAAAAATATGTCTTTAACTGTTATTGGTTTTGAAACACTACTTGTTTTTTACCCTTTCATAAAAGAGCCTGAAAAATCAAAAAAATGGGGTCATTTAGCCATTTTATACACTACTTTTCTTTGTCTTTATTTAACGGTTTTAACCTTTGCATACTTTCCGGAGAAGCAGCTGCAACTCAATATATGGCCAACTTTGACAATGTGGAAAATCATTGCAATGCCCTTTGTAGAACGTTTTGAATATATCGGTATTGCAAACTGGTGCTTAGTTATTCTTCCAAATGCTTGTATATCTTTATGGTGTGCTAGCCATATAGCCAAAAGATTGTTTTCATTTACTGTAAGGAAAACTGTACCAATTTTAGCGCTTCTTTGTCTAATAGGCACAAGCCTTTTATTTACGAGAACTCAAATCAATTTTCTCAGCGATCTCGTTAGTAATGTCGGTTTTTATCTTACTTTTGGTTATATTCCATTGCTTTTTATTTCCACTTTAATTGCAAAGAAGGTGAAAAAGAAATGAAGTCAATCTATACAGCAATTTCCATTTTGTGCATTTATCTTCTCCTAACAGGCTGTGTTAAAAAAGAAATATTGGATGAAATCTATTTAATAGAATCAATTGGATTTGATCACTCTAAAGAAAAATCTAATAAAGGAATGATTGTTGGAACGATTTTATATCCTATTTATCAGCCTGATCAACCACCTAAAAATAAAACATTAACTGCTGAGGCACATATTAAAAAATCAGTACTGCAAGAAATTCAGCTCCAGTCTGCCAACCCAATTGTCACAGGAAGTATGGAGATCGTCCTGTTTTCGAAAGAATTGGCAACAAATGAAGGAGTGCTTGAACTAATTGATCCCTTCCAAAGAGACCCTGCGGTTGGATCTGGACTTTATTTAGCAGTAGTAGATGGTGAAGCAAAAGAACTAATGGAAGGAAATTACGGGATCAGAGGGAATGCTACCTACTTTTCAAATTTAATTGAAAATAACATAAAGAATGAAGATCTGCCAAAAACTAACCTTCACAAATTTCTCTTTTCGTACTATCAAAAAGGGCAGACCCCATTCATGCCACAACTTAAGCGTATTTCAAAAGAAAAGGTTCTCTTAAATGGGATTTGTTTTTTTAAACACGGAAAAATCGTTCACACCATCTCACCGCAGGAAATGTTCTTCTTTAGACTTCTTGTTGACAAATATAGCAACGGTTTACACAGAGTCAAAATCGATGAAGGCGAAGCAGCCATACGAAGCATTCGTTCAGTTCATCGGTTCAAATTAACGAATCGTTTTCCAAAGGAAGTTACTGTCCAAATAAAGGTGCATGGAATCATTAATGAATATACAGGGACAAAAGTAACACCAAAAGTAATTGACTCATTACAAAAAGAATTCGAAAAAGAAATTGATGAAGAATGTAAAAAATTAATAGAATCTTTTAAAGAAAATAAAATTGATCCTATCGGTTTTGGACATTTCATGAAAACACAAATACGAAACTTTGACCTAACTGATTGGACAGACAGTCAATTTCAGAATTTGATTGTTAAGTTAGAGCCTGATGTCACTATTGCTGAAGCAGGTGTCATTGAATAACAATGAAAAGTCCAATTCACAAATCATGAAGGAGCTTACCCCTAAAAGTTAGAGTTTTTATTATGCAGCTGATTGACTGGATTGAATTCGGTATTCAACCGGACTTAGTCCAGTCAATTTTTCTTTTGATCGTATATTGTTATACCAGTAAATATA
>NZ_JARGEJ010000860.1:0-289 GCF_029211245.1 Robertmurraya sp. DFI.2.37
GCAAAAACAACAAGCGCTGGCAATGGGTTACAGGGGTTAGTGGTTTTTATCAATGGCTACATACCACCGGTCCGGTAAACTTCATGGAGGACGGAGTGACCGATATGATCGAAGGAAACATCAACAATACTTTCAAGAAAATTCATTTAGACGATCCCCGCCGTACCCCTGAAATGAGTCTGGACGTTTTGAACAACCGTATCCGCGTAAGTGGAAGTTTTGACACACCGGTATTCAGCACCGCACTGTACCACCAATCTACATTCAACGACCTGTTTGTGAAAGGCCT
>NZ_JARGEJ010000861.1:0-289 GCF_029211245.1 Robertmurraya sp. DFI.2.37
GTTGCCGCTGGTGGACGAGCAGGGGCATCCGGCGGGCTTCGTGTCCGACGGCGATGTGATGCGCTACCTAGCCGACAAGCATCCGCTGATCACGGGATCGTATTCGCTGGTAGAAGCTGCCAACAGCCAGACGTTCGACGAGCGCCTGCGCGAGCTCATCGAGCTTCCGGTGAGCGCGATCGCCACCGACAAGCTGGTGGCCATCGAGGCCGGATCGTCGCTGGAAGAGGTGTGCAACCTGCTGGCCACGCGCCGTTTGAAAAAGGTGCCGGTGGTGCGCGACGGCGCG
>NZ_JARGEJ010000862.1:0-289 GCF_029211245.1 Robertmurraya sp. DFI.2.37
GGATCAATTCGGTGGTTAGGTGCATAAACGAGTTCTTCGCTTATGCGTTCATTTGCATAGCGCACGAAACGCTCGTTCCTGCACCATTTTTCAATTTTCTGTTGTACATTCATCTTTTGGATATTTAATATTAGGTTTATCATTATCTCATCATCGAGCCGATACCGCCCGTAGCCGTCATTTTGGCCTGCTGCGCCACACCTTCTCCAAAGTTCCGTGTAGAGAAGGCCGTGTCACCTTCAGGTATCATCCATGCTGCCAAGTCCGGTACGAGGTTTAGGCATTTCAG
>NZ_JARGEJ010000863.1:0-289 GCF_029211245.1 Robertmurraya sp. DFI.2.37
GTTAAAATTCTTGTAACCATCCAATGAAATGGGCGGAATACTATCTGTTACCACTTCGGACTGCGCAAAGGTAGTAGCGGCAATCAGAAACATAGAAATGGATAGAACCAGCTTTTTCATATACTGTTATTTTTTTTGTTCCGGACAAATATAGGGATATTTTCTAAATTCTGTATCGTTTCTGTTTCCTGTGAATAGATCTTTTCAAATACTTTATGAAGTTCTTCCTCATCGGCTATCAGTTGCCTCAACTCCTGCAGATGTGCAGCATTGGCTGATTGAGGTATCC
>NZ_JARGEJ010000864.1:0-289 GCF_029211245.1 Robertmurraya sp. DFI.2.37
TCTGACATAATGCTTCACCTGCTTTCTCTAATTCTTCCATTGCAATCTTGTACTCTTCATCGTTCGGAGCTTTTCCGTGCCATCCTACCTGGTTCTCCATGAAGGATACACCTTTTCCTTTTACTGTCTTAGCAATAATAGCTGTCGGCTGTCCTTTGACTGTCTTTGCTTCTTTGAATGCAGCATCGATCTGATCAAAGTCATTTCCATCAATATTGATTACATGGAAATTAAATGCCTCAAACTTCTTATCGATCGGGTACGGAGAGTTGACTTCTGTAATTGCTCC
>NZ_JARGEJ010000865.1:0-289 GCF_029211245.1 Robertmurraya sp. DFI.2.37
TTTCTACCACCATGCCGGAGTTGCTCCATTTGGAGCCGCGGTTGCTGGGACTCATGCCGTTTACTACAATCTGATGCGGACCGCTTGCGGCAGGAACAACAAATCCTCCCGGACACATACAAAAACTATAGACACCACGTCCTTCTACTTGTGTCACAAAGCTATATTCAGCGGCAGGCAGATACTTTCCACGTCCGTTTTTATTATGATATTGTATTTGGTCAATCAGCATGGACGGGTGTTCCAAACGTACTCCTACTGCAATTCCTTTGGTTTCCATCTCTATACC
>NZ_JARGEJ010000866.1:0-289 GCF_029211245.1 Robertmurraya sp. DFI.2.37
CTCCAATACGCCGCGTCACTTGGCCGAGTTTTGGATGATTGAACCTGAGGTTGCGTTCAATGATATTACTGATAATATGGATTTGGCCGAAGACTTTATTAAATATTGTGTACAGTGGGCGCTTGACAACTGCTATGATGATGTGAAGTTCTTGAACGATATGTTCGATAAAGGATTGATAGAACGTTTGCAGGGCGTGCTGAAGGAAGAATTTGTCCGTCTGCCTTATACGGAAGGTATCAAGATACTGGAGGAAGCTGTAGTAAAAGGTCATAAATTTGAATTCCCG
>NZ_JARGEJ010000867.1:0-289 GCF_029211245.1 Robertmurraya sp. DFI.2.37
ATCCTATAGGAATAGTACGTGAACTGCCGTCTGAAGGTTATAAGGATTTTAATGATGAGCTGTTGGAGAAGAAGCAATACTCAATGACCGATGTCGTTGAGACAGCCTTTGACGAAAATAGTGTTTCTCTCACCGAAGAGATAGAAGAAGAAAATGAAGAAACCAAGAAGAGCGGACTAAAACGATAAACAGTATGACAGACACAAACAGACGGTTCAGCATAATCACATTGCATCCTCATTGGGGGCAATACATTATCTCACAAGGCATGGCATTTCTTATCAGTTGT
>NZ_JARGEJ010000868.1:0-289 GCF_029211245.1 Robertmurraya sp. DFI.2.37
TATCTGTGTATCAATGGGATAACGTGTGTTTTCTTTGATTTGTTACGACTTTGTTTTACGCCATAATATCCTCTACTTCGTAGGATTCTATGTACTGCTCCTATTTGACATTGTCTTATGCATACAGGTGGAGAATCTGACTGCCATTACCGAAAGTGAACAGACTATGGCTGCCTATCTGCAGAACTCGTTCTTCTCAGCCGGCTATCTCATGGCCGCAAGTATTGTGGCATTGAAATGTCTCAACCTTGTACCTGATTTGGCCGCATGGATGATACCGGAAGGTGAT
>NZ_JARGEJ010000869.1:0-289 GCF_029211245.1 Robertmurraya sp. DFI.2.37
TTCGCCAGGCATGGAATGCCATGCGGGAAGTTTCGGAGTAACTTCTGCTATGATTTTAATATAGCGGGCTTTTACTTTGTCAAAAGAGACAGAGTCTTTGCGGCTCTGCATTTTAGTTCCTTTTTCCACAACGGGAAAATCTTCGGAGGCTACCCTGCGGAAATTTTTCCCGTCCTCAGAAACTTCCACCTTCAGACCTGTTGTACCAAAGATAGCATCGCCTGTGTTCAACATTGTGTTTACGAAAACTGAAGACACCTCCTTAGGCTCAAGTAAATCAAGGGTCACA
>NZ_JARGEJ010000087.1:0-12476 GCF_029211245.1 Robertmurraya sp. DFI.2.37
AGTTTACAGACTATGTACACTGGTTTAACCACCTACGTATCCATGGTACTTTAGATTATTTAAGTCCAGTGGAATACAAACTTACACACCTTAAGAAAACTGTCTAGTTTAGTGTTGACAATCCAAATGTTTTCTTAAGGCTCCAGTAGGCATTTCAATCCACGCACCTATATAAGGTGCGACTCAGGTAACTCTTTTTTGAGTGTTTTTGTATCTATGATTTCAATCCACGCACCTATATAAGGTGCGACATGGTCTATCGAAAGATGAAAAAGAGCCAGATTCATTTCAATCCACGCACCTATATAAGGTGCGACAACTATGAGGGTGAAATGATTAAATCATTTTGTATTTCAATCCACGCACCTATATAAGGTGCGACCAGATGAGGAGCATTATAATATAATATTTCTTGGAATTTCAATCCACGCACTTATATAAGGTGCGACTAATCAGAAAAACCAGATAACAAGTTATTAAAATTTCAATCCACGCACCTATATAAGGTGCGACATGACGATGGTTATTCCGGAATGGCTAAAGACCGAGATTTCAATCCACGCACCTATATAAGGTGCGACGGATTCGCACTTACCGCGCCATATTTAATCATTTAATTTCAATCCACGCACCTATATAAGGTGCGACGCTGGCTTCGGTAGTAGCGGAATAAATACGGAACTATTTCAATCCACGCACCTATATAAGGTGCGACAAGCGGAAGGTGAGCCGGGCTTCATCAACCTTGAAATTTCAATCCACGCACCTATATAAGGTGCGACCTACGACAGGGAACCGTTCTGCGAAACTTTCGAGATTTCAATCCACGCACCTATATAAGGTGCGACCGAAACTCGAATGTCCTAAATGTAAGAGTACATGATTTCAATCCACGCACCTATATAAGGTGCGACGGGAAGGAGTAAGAAAGTTTGGAGGTAATGTTAAAATTTCAATCCACGCACCTATATAAGGTGCGACGTATGATGGTCAGACGTAGACAAGCAGCCATAAGGATTTCAATCCACGCACCTATATAAGGTGCGACATAGACTCCTTTGAGTACAAGGAGTATTTAGGTGAATTTCAATCCACGCACCTATATAAGGTGCGACAAGTACCCGTTGTCAAACTTTAACTGCTCGTTTTTATTTCAATCCACGCACCTATATAAGGTGCGACAACAGCGACATGTCGAATGATTCCGGCGCTTTATCATTTCAATCCACGCACCTATATAAGGTGCGACGACCACATCAACCATAATACAATCGACAATAGAATATTTCAATCCACGCACCTATATAAGGTGCGACTTAGTCACTAAGCCGTCAATAGCCGGTTTCGGGATATTTCAATCCACGCACCTATATAAGGTGCGACCAAAATAAAGGTGCGGTCCTACTGTTTTCGCAGATTTCAATCCACGCACCTATATAAGGTGCGACTGCGATTTTTAAACAAAAAAAGTAAATTTACACTTTTTCTCATTTTAAAAGGCTGTTTTCGTATAGATTGTTGCTTTCTTGACCATACTGTTAAAAGGTTGATATAATAGGGTTTAGGGAGGCGTTCGGATATGTGGAAAGATATTTATGAAGATTTCAGCGAACTAACAAAATCGGAGCAATTGGCATTGTTTAACGCTATGAAACAAGATTTGTTTCCCGATGAACCAGATAAAATTACGAAACTACTTAAAAGCATTCGAGAAGCCCGATTTGCTTCTGGTTTGGGTTGTGTTCATTGTGGAAGCACATCAGTTAAACGGAACGGTAAATATCGTTCAAGACAACGCTATCTATGTAATGATTGTGGAAAGTCTTTCAATGATATGACGAACACACCATTTTCAGGCTCTCGCTACCCTGAAAAGTGGGTGAAGTACATTGAACTGATGGTAGAGGGATATACACTACCCAAAATCGCTGAACGGCTAAAAATTCATATCTCCACTGCATTCTATTGGAGGCATAAAATCTTGAACGCATTAGGAAGCATCGGCTTTAATCAACTACAAGGTATTGTTGAGAGTGATGAAACCTTCTTTCGTGAGTCAATGAAAGGAAATGAAATCACCCATAGAAAACCTAAGAAGCGTGGAGAAAAAGACGAAAAGAGAGGCATTTCTAACCTTAAAATTGCCGTTGTCGTAGCACAAGACCGTAACGGTAGTGTGATTGCCCGAAAAGCAGGAACAGGTCGTGTTAGAGCCGAAGAAATTGACACTGTGATAGGTGAGTATATTCACCCATCTGCTTTGTTATGTACAGATACAGCAACAAATTATAAAAAGTTTGCAAGAATAAAGGGATTACAGCACGAAACGGTCAATGAGCGACAGAAACAGCGTGTGAAGAAAGGAATATACCATATTCAACACGTCAACAACTTTCATAATCGTTTAAAAACTTGGATGGAACGCTTTCAAGGAGTTGCAACAAAATATCTCGACAACTATCTCTATTGGTTCCGTTGGCTTGAATTAGGCAAGAATATGGCATTTGAAAAACGAGTGGAGCAAATGCTTATTTCAGCGTGTCAAAAATCGAACGACACCACAGTTAATTCATTAAGGGCTGTTTTGTGAAACAAAAAAACGCTTGGATAAATCTCCAAACGTTTTTCCACCGTATTTAAAATCACTACACGAAAAATGTGAAGGGATAAAAGATATAATAGTCATCTACGTTGTGTATTAATGGATTCCAAACGACATATGAAACAACACAGATTGCAATGGAAATACCAATAAGACTGGAAGTTTTCATTCCTTTTCTTAGCAACTTAAATGATATAGCCAAACCAAATAACAAAAGTAAAATCGCTCCAAATAACACATATAATCCAATCGAAAATCCAGAGATAAAACTTAGAAAATAAATAACTAAAGCACCTAAATAGAACCAAAGAGAAACCTTCATTTTTACCCCTCCTAAAAGTTACTTGTTATTTCTAATTTATCATATTCAAACCTTTATACAATTACTATTTAATTCCTTTTATATCTTTATTATATCACAATGTTTATTTTTCACCTTAAAAAGCAACATAGTTTACGAAAACAGCCTTTTAAAAATGCAACATTTCTTTTTTTTCAAGAAATATTTGTAAATATAATGCCAAATAAGACGATTAAACCCTAATTTTAAGGTGCGAATCGCCTAGGGAAATGATGTGCGCTTCACATTCGCACTAAAAAATAATGTGGTGAGAGAGCTACCGAACTTTTTTAGTGGATCTATCGATTCCAGCCTTCTATGAAAATCTCTTTTTTTAACAAGCGTGGAAACACTATGCCGTGAACTTTACTTTTTCATGCTGTACTGAATGCGCCTCTGAATTAAAGCATTAGATTATGCAATCTTCCTCTTAATTATAGCAAAAACCTGACATTTCAAATTAAATATTCCAAACTCAAGAATACGATTAGCAAACTTGCACCAATACCTTTTTGTCGCCCAGGTTCTCTCCTTTCTATATTTTCCGTAACTGTTCAAGTATGACTTGTGCTTTGTACCCCACTTCGAAATCATATAGCTCTGCCTCTTGTCCATCAATAGCCTTAATGATTTCATCGATTAACTGATTTGGTGCTGCATCTTCTATTAAAATAGTTTCCAGCTTTTCTCCTAGTTTACCAACCTTAAGCTGGCCCCAGTTTTCGAGTGATAGTGTTCCTTCTGAACCGAATGCTGTAAAACCAATATATTCCTTTCCAGCAATTTCACTTATGCCTTCAATTAAAACTGGAGTTCCATCTTCAAGCTTTGCGGTTGCGATAATCCCCGTTTCACATTTGAGTGGATCAGTGGGTAATTCTAAATGGGTATGGATATTTTTCAAATCACCAAAAACCTTCAAAATTTGCTGGATGAAATGAACTCCAACCTCAAGTACGAAGCCGCCCTGTTCACGATTTCCAACCCAGTTATTTTTTTGCCACGGACGCGGCCATTCTGAGAACTGCATGGTAAGCTGTAATCGCCTCAGCTTTCCAATATAATTTTCACGAAATAACTCGGCAAATTTTATTGCGGCCGCTCCATAATTAAGCGGGAAATTCATTGCATGAATAACATTTGCTTCTGTTGCCGCTTTCAACATTTCCCGGGCCTCTTCCACTGAGTTTGCTAAAGGCTTCTCACATAAAATATGTTTTTGGGCCCGCAATGCTTCCATCACAATTGGAAAATGAAATTTCGGTGGGACTGCGACATAAACAAGTTCAACCTTCGGATCCGCGATTAATTGCTGATACATTGTATAAGCCTGTGCTCCCCTAATAGATCCAGCTGTCTCTCTTGCTAGTGACTCGAGCTGATCACAGACCGCCACAACTTCTATATGAGGATGCTGCAAAAATTGTTTCATTAAACGCTGCCCAATTGCTCCTAGACCAATAATACCAATATGTAACAAATAAAAAATCCCCTTTCCCTGTGTTATATCTATCGTACATGAGGAAAAGACAACTGTCATTTAATTTATAACATGATATACTACAGCTTGATTTGGCCGTTTTAACATCCTTTTTACATCAATAACATACTTTATCAATGACCAACGCTACTAATCGTGTTTTCATGATAAAATAGTTATATATCATTGTCCGTATTAAATGCAGCAATTCAGTTGTGTTAAATCTATAGGGAGTGAATTTATGAGTTTATACTATCAAGAGCATGGTGATAAGAATGCACCATTAATCGTGTTTTTGCACGGTGGCGGTGTTAGTAGTTGGATGTGGGACAAGCAAGTTCAATATTTCAAACACAAACACTGTGTTACTATCGACTTGCCTGAACAGGGGAAGAGCAGGCAATCTGAACTTTTCTCGATTAAATCTAGTGCACTAAAAATAATTGAACTGATCGAAAATATTGGAAAAGGCAAGGAAATTACCGTAATTGGCTTTTCTTTAGGGGCACAGGTCGCCATACAAATTTTGAGTTTAAAACCACAGTTGGTTGATAATGCCATGATCAATAGCGCTTTAGTCATTCCTAGTCCACTTTTAAAAAAATGGATTAAACCTACCATTAAATTAACATCGCCATTAATCAAAAATCATTCCTTCTCAAAGCTGCAAGCTAAAACACTTTATATTACTCAAGAATACTTTGAAACCTATTATAAAGAAAGTACCGCCATGCCCACCGAAACATTAATAAGAATACTAGAAGAGAATATGTCTTTTGATCTCCCGAAAAGTTTCCGAGAAGCAAAGGCAAGTATATTAGTCACAGTTGGTAGCAAAGAAAAAGCAGTCATGATAAAATCCGCTAAAAAAATCGTCGCCAATCATCCTAATGGCAAAGGCATCATCCTTCCCAATATTGGTCACGGAGTATCGTTTGTAAAACCAGATTTCTTTAATCAACTCATTGAATCGTGGCTCACAAAGGACTCTTTACCGCAAGACGTGCAAACCATTTAAGTGACTACATATGAAACTTCCAATCAAGCGAATTATTAGCAAAAAAAAGCATTGGCAATTCCCTGAGACAGGGAGGCATGAATTTGCTTCCTTGTCAGTTCTGCTTACATTCCCCCGATGATTTCCCCTACTTATTCTCTTTTTTCGTTACCATTAAAATAATCTGTTTCGCTAGAAAGTTAGGACTGTAGGGAGTATCCTCCTTTACCCACCATGACACGATCCCTAAAGTTGATGAAGCAATAATTTCATTTGCTACATGAAATGCCTTCCCTCTTTGTGCTCTATCTTTTTCCCATAACGTAATGATTTCTAATAAGAGTTGAAACATTCTTTCACGGAAATCATTATTTTCCAACATAACGTTAAAAAGTGCTGAATGCTGGTAAATATAATCTAAAAAAGTGACTAACTGAGTTCGTGACTCAGAAGCTCTGTTCCGTCCGCCATCTCGGCTAGGGGGCTCAATTACCTCATGCATGTCCGCGAGAATTTCATCAATCATTTGCTCCATTAAGTCTTCAATATCACGATAATGCAAATAAAATGTGGCTCGATTTAATTGGGCTTGGGCTGCAATCCTTTGAACCGTCAACTTTCTTGAATCATCATTTTCCTCCAGCAAGGCTATTAATGCTTCTTTAAACATTTTCTTCGTACGTGTAACACGCGGATCTATTTTATTAGACATTTCTCCATCCCTTTGCCTATTATTAATAACTTCATCAACACTTTCATGTAAAAATGTCTAATACTAAACATTCCTACTTAAAGTGTAAATGTCATTCTTTTTATTTACATGTTACTATTTATTTTATCGACATGCTGTCAATTAAACAACTGAATGATAATTAAGGATAAAACCGTTGCCTTGAAAGGAATGAAATATAGATCATGGAACAACCTAGACAAGAACTAAATAAAGGAATTTTATTATTTGTTATTCTTTTAGGGTCATTTCTATCCGTTCTTAACCAAACCATTTTAAATGTTGCGTTACCAGATTTAATGGTCCAATTCAAAGTTTCCCCTTCAACCATACAATGGCTTGCTACTGGATTCATGCTCGTCAACGGGATTTTAATTCCGGTTACAGCCTATTTAATGAAACGATTTACCACTCGGCAGCTTTTCATTGCCTCCATGCTTTTTTTATTAATAGGAACCTTTTTTAATGCAATTGCACCAAATTTCACCATTTTATTAATAGGCCGGCTTATTCAAGCTGCAGGCGCTGGCATCATAATGCCGTTACTCATGATGGTCGTACTTGTTGTCTTTCCAGCAAACGGGAGGGGGACAGCGATGGGGCTGATCGGATTAGTCATGATCTTTGCTCCGGCTATCGGCCCAACATTGGCAGGATTCATTATTGAACATCTTTCGTGGCGCTGGATATTTATCGGCATGTTCCCACTCGTAGCAATCGTCATTGCCTTATCTTTTAAATACCTTGTTAATGTTTCTGAAACATCAAAGGGTAAGGCAGATCTATTTGGAATCATCCTTTCTACAATCGGGTTTGGCGCCATTCTTTACGGCTTTAGCAGTGCAGGCTCAGCAGGATGGGGAAGTCCGCTAGTGCTTTTCTGTTTACTAATAGGCACCATCTTCATTGTACTATTTTGCCATCGTCAAATCGTTGCCAGTGAACCGATGCTTGACCTACGTGTTTTCAAAGAAAAAATGTTTTCAATGACTGCTTTGATCAATGTTTTTTTGACGATTGTCATGTATGCGGATTTAATTTTGCTTCCAATGTATTTACAAGCTAGCAGAGGTTTTACCGTACTAGACACGGGGCTGTTATTACTACCTGGTGCCCTGATTAACGCCTTTATGTCACCATTGACTGGTCGCCTTTTTGATAAATTTGGTGCTAAACCGTTAGCTATTATTGGTCTGCTCTTCGTTATTCCGTCCATTTGGGCTGTTACCAACTTAAGTGCCACAACTGGCTATGCTTACTTAATGATTAGAACGATTCTTTTACGAATTGGCCACTCTTTCCTAACGATGCCAATTACGGGCGCTGGTTTGAATGCTTTGCCAAAGCATTTGAATGCACATGGATCAGCAGTAACCAATACCGTTCGCCAAATAGCAGGCGCGATCGGCACGGCTTTAGTCATTACGATTATGACAACAAGAACAAGCAGCCATACAACTGAACTAATGGCTGGAAATCCGAATCTATCTCAAGCACAGCTTTTAAAGGAAGCATCCATATTGGGAACCAGCGATGCCTATATGTTCACAGCGATATTAAGTATATTCGCCTTCATATTAACGCTAGTCATGCCAAATAATAACGCAAAAGAAAGTGAATGAAGAACAATGAGAAATGAATCAGGGCGTAAAATTTCGCGTATCATCAGCTAAATTTTGTCTCATCTATTATAAAATTATTGATTTGATGTCTTGAGCAACTCTCTCACATTTGCACTAGTTTCCTTTACAGCATTCTTAATTCAAGTTTTCATTCACCATGCCCTGTAAGTAATGGTGAATGGAGACTTATGTAAAAATGGACCACCTGTAAGCTTATAAAGTAACAAGGCTCATACAAATTTCCAACCTCCGCTATTATGTAAATATCTTCCCTCCATTTTTATCAGTAGCAGACTAGGATATACTCGCAGCTAACTAATAGATACAAACCATTCATCCTTTTCTATTCCCCATGCTCGTTTCCTTTTGCTCTCAGGAAAGCTTCTCTTCCTTTCATCTGATATACTAGACTTGAAAGGAATGATTTAACAAATGAAATACACACTGACAAGCCTCTTCTTTATTGCATTATTAATACTAGCTGGCTGCACTGATAAGGAAGAAAACAGAGCAGAGCCTGTAGAATCAACAGAAGAAGAAGTAACAGAAAGTCTAGCAGAAGCGCCAGAAGCTGAGGATGAAGAGGAAAGCCTTTATTCAGAGGAAGAGCACGGTGAGCCGTTAAAAAATAGCAATCTCAACGACAAAGAAACCTTATTGCCATACTCTAGTGAACAAATTGAATACGCTCGAGTATGGCGGCAATTCGGACCCAATCAAGAGATCGATGAATTAGTGGTTCACTCGATCCCAGCCGGTACGCCGCTTGACCCAAATGATGAAGCAAGTGTTAAATACCCTGAAGACGTCATCCAATTAACAGGGACGCGTTTAGTGGACGGGAGTGTTACTTACAGCGGCAACGGAGATGGCACGATAAATATTTACAACGTTCCATTGCGTTGGTATGGTGGTATGCCTCCTTCCGATGAGCTAGAAAAGGAAAATATTTACAAAGAAATGAAAAATATCATGACAAACCCTAAACTAGAATCGGTTGAAGCAGATAGCGGAGAAGAAATTATTAAACTAATCGAGCTCCAAAAAGGCCATTAATAGATTAAAAAAGTTGCCTACACTTTACAAAGTGCAGGCAACTTCAAAAAGAAGCAATAGAAGTTAGGTTTTACTCAAAACGATCGACAACGTTCGACAGGGACGAAAAAGGGAAGTCAGTTTGTGAAGTGACCCCAAATCTCAGATTTCACTCTAACATTTGGAGTACAATACATCCCTCTGCACTTTTTAGTATCCCAAATACGTTGTATCAAGGACCGATTCCACAACTGCTTCATGGTTGGACAAGCGATAAGCCTTCGCATTTCGTCTTGAACTTACAATGGCTTCTAGCTTTTGATCAATGAAATGAAGAGCGACCCCATCGTCGGCAGCTATTCCAGCTTGAATTTGTTTCGAGGCTACAAGTTTCTGATATGCAGGTCTCCGTTCAGCTTCTCCATCATAATGTGGACAGTTGCTTCCTTCTAAAAACCGTAAACACTTAATGGGCTCGAGCCCATCTCCATACGAATCGGTAACCCCTTCTTCAAACCAGCAAATGGAACCGGCACTTACACCAGCGAGTACAACCCCTTCTTCCCAAGCTTTTTTGAAAATATGATCAAGCCCCCACTCCTTCCACAAAGCTAAAAGGTTTTTCGTATTCCCCCCACCTACATAAATAATGTCTTTATCAAGCACATAACTTTCCAGATCTCGTGTAGGCGGTCTAAATAAAGAGAGATGGGAAGGCTGACAAGATTGCTTCTTAAAGAAATGATAATATCTCTCAATATAGTTTTCAGAATCACCGCTGGCAGTTGGAACAAAACAAATCTTTGGATTCGTTTTTCCCGATTGTTTTAAAATATATAAATCTAGCAAAGGATTATCAGGCTCCATCGAAAAGCCTCCGCCCCCAAGAGCAATAATTTGTCCTATCAAAGCTCTCCTTTCTTTAATCAAAAAATTCCATATGTATCTTTTCTTGCTTATAATAATCAAGACGGTCCTCGAGTGTTCCTGTATGAAACTCGAATTTATGACCATCTGGATCGGTAAAGTACATCGATTTTTTATCCTTTACGTCTCTCGGTCTCCCTGGCAATATATGAACCTTTAATGCTTGCAGCTTTTCGTAAATTTGTTCAAATTGTTCCTCTTCAATAGAAAAAGCAATATGTGTATAAGAAAGATGAATTTCATTTCGAGGAATATCCTTTTCCATATTTAATGCCAGCCAGATGCCATTTAAATCAAAATATGCCGTATTTCTTCCCTTTACTAACAATTTTGCCTCAAATACTTGTTGGTAGAACTCGATTGATTTTTCCAAATCTGAGACGGAAAATAATAAATGGTTTAAACCTTTGAGCATCTCTTTCACCACCCATTTTTTCGCTATTTTTTCTTCGTTTCATAATCCCTGCTCCTATTTAAGCTTGCCGTAGCCCATACCCGCCCAATTTGTTCAGCCGTTCTCATTAAATTCTCGCGCGTAACGTCACGATCAAGTGCTACTTCTAATGAAACAGGGCCACCGACGATGGCAAAATACGCTGTAATTCCAGAATCATACAGGGAACGCTGGCCATCTGTTATATCTCCTGCAAGAGCTATTACAGGAATGCCCCGTTTTTTGGCAAGATTGGCGATTCCGGCTGGCGCTTTCCCCATTGAAGTTTGTCCATCGAGTTTCCCCTCCCCAGTAATCACCAAATCTACATTCATCAACTTGCGCTCTAACTTGTTTATATCCAGAATTAATTGAACCCCCGATTGTAAACGACTATTTAAAAAACCTGCGAAAGCTGCACCTAAGCCTCCTGCTGCTCCTGCACCAGCTATATTTTGAAGATCCAGCCCCATTTGCTCAAAGACAACGTTGGCAAAATGCCGTAGCCCATTATCAAGTTCTTGAATCATTTCAGGAGTGGCACCTTTTTGCGGTCCATAAATATAGGCGGCCCCATTTGTACCATATAAAGGATTATTCACATCACATGCCACACGAAATGTCGCCTTCTTCACTTTATCAGAAACATGCTTTGAATCGATTTTGGCAATCTCCTCTAACTGACCTCCGCCAAAACCAACCTCCTGTCCTTCCCGATTTAAAAATTGATAGCCTAAAGCCTGGAGCATACCTATTCCCGCATCATTGGTCGCACTTCCACCCAAGCCGATAATAAAATGACGGCAGCCTTTATTCAACGCATCTAAAATTAACTCGCCAACACCATAGGTCGTCGTTATTTGCGGATTCAGTTGTTCCTTTTGCAGTAAAGGAAGTCCGCAGGCCTCTGCCACCTCAATGACCGCTGAATCTTCTTCACCTAAAATCCCATACTTAGCAGCTATCCGATTTCCTAGCGGCCCTGTCACAACCGTTTCGACAAAGTGGCCATTCGTTGCATAAACAAGCGCTTCTACCGTTCCTTGTCCACCATCAGCTATAGGTACTGTTTGAATCCTAAACTTTGGATCCGCTTGCAACAGCCCTGTTTTGACGGATTCATTGGCTTCTAGTGAAGATAGACTTCCCTTTAACGAATCCATCGCAATTAATATGTTCATTTAACTCCCTCCAGTCATGGAGGCCCCCCCTTTCTATCAATTTGGTACTACCATATATCACTCTAAAGGCCTAAATAATCAAGTTAATAGAACCATTATTCGAATTTAATATAGCCATCAAAGCCCGCTGTCTTAAGCTTTTTAAGTGTAGCCTCTGCATTGTCCTTTTTAGAAAAGACCCCCACCTGTACCCGATAATATTTCTGTCCTTCTGTTGATTTCTCAGCTTTACTTGATGAATTAATTACCGTAAGAGCATCCTTATCGATCCAACTCATAATTCCCGCAGATTCTCTACCATTCTTCTTATCTACCTTTTTGCCTAATAGCACACAAGTCTTTCCACCTTTAAGTACTGGCTTCCCATTTGAATTAACCTGGGTCACTTTGTGATAGGAACCAGTTTTGACCCAAGATGGAATGGTAGCCCCTCCAGGATAATATTTGCTTGCTGAAGACTTCACTTCCACCACTTCACCTACTGCAATTTCACTTAGTGGGTTCAAAGGGCTACTTGTATTATTTAATGCTGCTTTTACTGCTGAACGAAAGAAATCCATTGTTTCTCCGTGCTTAGGGAACCAGTGCATCACATCTGAATGATTACTAGCAATTCCCTTTTTATATCCCTCGGAATGACAAATGATATCCCGTTCGGTTAATCCATACTCTTGGCAGAGCATCACACAAAGTTCCACTGCATTTTGCCAAGCCTTTCTAAAATAGACTTCATTCTTGGAAACTTTATAGCCAACCATCGTCGATCCTTTCCCATAAGAAAACCCACCTGGCTCACAAATTTCAAAACCAATGTGAGTATTGTTCCCTGTTCCGCCGCAATGCCACCCTCGGTGATTCCAAGGCAAGTACTGCCACACCCCTTGATCATCAACAAAAGCATGCACACAAACCTGTCGACTGATTTCACCTGCTTTGTACGATTTATTCCAGCGATTAAACCAGTCTGCCGCCATCACTCCTGGGGTTGCTGTTGAGTGGACCGTTTTAATAGAGCGTTCTCGTGGGGGAATGCTCCTTTTTTCGTGACTTTTCGAAAGCTAGAGTGGATACTTTCTACGGCATTCGTGGTGTACATGATTTTTCGTATGTGACTACCATAATCAAAAAG
>NZ_JARGEJ010000870.1:0-289 GCF_029211245.1 Robertmurraya sp. DFI.2.37
GGCTCTTTGGTGATATGTAGTTTTCCTTGCTTGTCTATAGAAAGCCAAGCCCAGCCCGAACCAAACAGTCCTGTGGAAGCGGCGTTGAATTCTTTCTTGAAGTTTTCAAAGCTTCCGAAGTCCCGGTTGATGGCTTCTGCCAATTTGCCGGACGGTTCATGCTTGTTGGGTTTGGGGGTGAACTGAAGGAAATATAATGTATGGTTCAATACTTGTCCGGCGTTATTGAATATCGCTCCGTCGGGAGCTGATGCAACAATTTCCTCTACGGTCTTTCCTTCAAATTCTG
>NZ_JARGEJ010000871.1:0-289 GCF_029211245.1 Robertmurraya sp. DFI.2.37
TTAATTTTTCCTATCATAAGTCAGTTTATTCTACGGATGAATGCCCCGAAAGTACTCATTTTCTCTTTTATCTGTTAATGCGTTAATGATAAATTTTGTTCAAAATAAGTTTCTTTAGGAATCTTATGGTTTAGTCGGTTCTTCCTTCATTTCTCCCTTGCTATATCCGCTAGGACTTATTTTATAGTATTTTTTGAATACCTCGCGGAAATATTTTACATCATTAAACCCGGTCATATCTGATATTTCGGATATATTATACTGTCCTTCGGATAGTAATTGCGCTGCC
>NZ_JARGEJ010000872.1:0-288 GCF_029211245.1 Robertmurraya sp. DFI.2.37
GCTTTGGCGGTATCAATCTGATCAACGAAGAATGGCTGAGCAACCCGTTGAGCGAAGTGCTGTCAATGGCCGCCTATATCCTCCTGATCATATGGCTGGTTAAAGCCAGTATGCATATAAAGAAAAAATAACCCTTTTTCAAATACCGTGAAAATAAAAGCTATATGAAACGAATCTTACTAATGAGTTTACTTGCAATCTCTACCTCATTGTCTGCCCAGAAACCTGTAGAGTTGGAATTATGGCCCGATGGCACCCCCAACTCCAACGGCATCACCACCCCCGAGC
>NZ_JARGEJ010000873.1:0-288 GCF_029211245.1 Robertmurraya sp. DFI.2.37
GGTGGTCCTCCTGCTTGACTTTGAACAGGAGAGCTAATGGAGGTTGAAATCCAGGTATCCCTATTGAAGGAAATAATTGGCCAAACAATCTTTCATCAACGTCTTCATTATAGTAAGGATTTTGGTGATGATGTGAAGATAAAGCAGCTTCCCAATTATAAGGAGTTTGATGATACATATTTACATGACTTGGTTCCATAAAATACACTCCTAACTTTAGTAAGTTCACATCATCCTATTCTTTAGTCATTAACATAGTTACTTGTTTTCTATGAAATGTGCTTTTAC
>NZ_JARGEJ010000874.1:0-288 GCF_029211245.1 Robertmurraya sp. DFI.2.37
CAGAAGTTGAGCAAATTTATCTTTAAGTACTTTCTCATAATGCGTTTCTATTCGGGCTTTCTCATCCTGCAAATTGACATCAACAGGCTCCTGAAGGGTTTCTTGCAATGACTCTTCCAGCAATCGCTTCTCATTTTTTTCAAAAAACGACTTCGGGTTTTTAAAATAGGCGAGCGTTTTTTAAACATATTGCGCTCAAGTCCTATCAAAGCATTGTTAAAATCCAAGCTTGCTATTTGTTCAAGCTGCGGCTGACTGATTGATAATTGCTCATTCTTTTTAAGTAAT
>NZ_JARGEJ010000875.1:0-288 GCF_029211245.1 Robertmurraya sp. DFI.2.37
TTCCTCTGATGATATACCTTTTTAACGCCCTTCTTGGTGCTGGTGCTATTTCATTTGAGACAATATAGCCTGGAATATTCTCTTCAATGATGTCATGGATGCTCGCTTTTTTAATAAATGGAAGAATATTAGCTGAAGAACCTTCCGTATCTCCTACTGAACCGCCAGCACTTTCAATTTAAACACTTGCATAGCCTAATGGCTGTCTAAGCCAATTTTCACTAATCCTGATCCCTTGGATGCGGTTAAGGGGAATGGTCAGCTGTCGCTTTTCTAACAGCCCTCTAG
>NZ_JARGEJ010000876.1:0-288 GCF_029211245.1 Robertmurraya sp. DFI.2.37
ACCGAATCGAAGGACATGGGACTATTTTCAAAGATTGCAAAAAAATAAAATATGGGAAGAAGTGAGAAAGCTATAAACGAAATATCAAAAATTATGGAATGGTCCAGACGTGAATATTTATATATTTCCCATTGATCGCCGATTTGGAGATAAAGGCGGTGTTTCCTTTAAAAAGAAAATGTTTTTTGTTTTTAACTCCACTTGAAGATTTGATGGAATTGGAAGCTTTATTTGTCCATGAATATCATCATGTTTGCAGGATGAATAAGCAAAAAAAGGAAATAATTG
>NZ_JARGEJ010000877.1:0-288 GCF_029211245.1 Robertmurraya sp. DFI.2.37
AATCAAACGACCGATTTATGAAGTGGCAAGCAGCCACTTGGCAAGACGTACTTTTATCGGCAATATCTATAAAAAAGTGAAAGACCCGAACCTTGTTTCCGCACTGTCGGGACACAAGGAGGGAAGCAAGGCTTTCAGACGATACAGGGATATTGACGAAGAAATGAAGAAAGACCTTGTAAAACTATTAGACTGATACTTGTATGGGACAACAGGAATATGACAATTTCAAAAGACTGATAAAGGAATGGCTCGACAGCCATCCGGATGAATATGCCGATTTCGTAG
>NZ_JARGEJ010000878.1:0-288 GCF_029211245.1 Robertmurraya sp. DFI.2.37
TTTAGATCAAAAAAGAGTACCCATTCTAAACTGGCACCTATGTCAAGGACACAATAAAAAAAGAGATAAAGCAACTAGAAGATGATTCCTATATTGAATAGGGGTCATCTTTTTTAAGTCCCACTGATATCGATAGTTGTTATAGTAAACCATATAATGATTTATTTTTGCCTTTAATTCTTTTAATGTTTTACAAGACTGATAGTCTACCTCATCCTTTAGATGACCACAGAATGACTCTTGAGGGGCGTTGTCCCAACAGTTTCCTCTTCTAGACATAGATTGGCC
>NZ_JARGEJ010000879.1:0-288 GCF_029211245.1 Robertmurraya sp. DFI.2.37
GGTATTATAAGTAGCTGCGGTTAAAATTAATCAAGATGAGTCCTGCCACAAATAGAGGATAGGGTGGAATTTTATCTTTTAAATTAGGATTTGGGGGGGGCTTGTTTACACATTCTTGACAAGCCCTAAAAGGATAAGGGTACTGTTCATTTAGTCAAAAACAATGATTTTTGCCTAATTATTTTCGTATAGTTGCGCTATTTCTCGCAAATATCTTTTGAACTTTTCTCTAATCGTAACGGGTTCAATGATTTCGCATTTGTTTCAAAATCTAAGTAATATATTGTA
>NZ_JARGEJ010000088.1:0-12133 GCF_029211245.1 Robertmurraya sp. DFI.2.37
CCCGATTCTGGTTCGGTAGAGTAAAATTTACATACATATCGTTGTCGTCATCCATCCTGCTTTGTAAAACTGACTTACAGATTGTAAGACTTAGTTACAGATTGTAAGCGGGAGTTGCAGGGAGACATAATAGAGATAAGGGTTACAGGATAAGAATAAAAGTCATTAAACTTCCTTCACGTACGCTTTGAAAATCAATTAAAGATCTTATCACACAGTTATATTCCTATTTTTTTCATTACAGCTTTTCCAAAACTCCTGAACATCCGTAAAAATAATATTCTTATTTCCAAAAATTGATTTCACGTTATCAATCTCATTAGCATCATAATAATAAAAGTTAATCTCATTAATATCAAAATTATTACTTATAGCCTCAAAAATATGATTATCATTATATGGCGATAACCCAAGTACCGACACTTCCCCACTTAATGTAGAAATGTTATATAATGATTTATTTTCACCAAATCTCAATTCTTCATCATTTTCTTTCAGTTGAATTGACTGTTGCATATTTTTAAGTATTTGATTGTCGGAATTGGCCCAAGAGTCAATTTCCCCCCTCAATTCAGGTTTATCCTTCAAACCTTTCACAAATTTATCGATAGCTATATTAGCGTTTATTCCCATGTCTAAATTAAACTTCTTATCATCACCTGAGTAGGATGTTAAAGCCTCTGAGTATAAATGATCGTATCCATCAATTATTATAGTTGATTTAACTGGAGAATCGCTTAATTTGTTTCTAAAACTTTCAGGATTATATACATCTGCCAAATGATGAAATGCCCCATGTAAATAATTAACAGATCTCCCTGTAGCCTCTTCAATATTACAGTCATAATTGGTTGTAAAAATATTATCAAATTTTTCAAGGAAATTTACAAATTTCTTAGGATATTGCATGTGGATTTTTTGAATTTTACCTCTATAAAATATGGAATCTATGAAGAATGCACGTAAACTTTCTTTAATATTAAATCTTTCAGGATTAATTATGCTTTCTTTATAGCAGATTAAAAAATGTAATAAAAAATAATCTTCGAAACCTATTTCATGGACTTTTGTCTTTTTATTTACATCCTTATATCTATTTTTAAAATGTATGAGAGAGGTTTTCATTCCCTCGGTATATGCACACTTATCATATTCTCCGTTTATGACATTCGGAATTTTACTGAAAAGTAATATTAGCCAGTCCTTTACTTCTCTTGGATAAATTTCCGAGGGGAAGTTTTTAGTATTTACATTGTTTATAGCACGTTTAATAATCCTTTCATTTGTATAATCTTTTCCACCAAATTGAATTGTAACACCATTTCCGATAATTATATTTTTCAATCTAATCTCCCCTGTCCTTACTAATTCTCATGTTGAAGATAGAAGCAATAAACTATTCAATAATTATTAAAACTTGGGATCTTCCCATCCACCAAGGCTAATAGCACCTCTATTCCCTCTTTGCCCAAACCCTCTGGAACCACGAATACCTCTTGCTCCTCTAATCGGATATGATTTGGAGGTTTTCAGTCCAACTCTATCTTCTCTATAAAATTCTCCTACTACTTGTCCAGTTCTTGCGGAAAAAATCCTGTTATCATCTATATACCCTATATGATGACCATTTTCATCATATACTTGATCTTCGATCACTTTCCCACAAAACCTACCGCTTATTGTCCATATTGGATAGTCCGTTGCTTATTCACTCCTATTCTATTTACTTATACAGTCCATATATTTGATGGATAAAGCTCATATCCTCATTGAATGCCTCTTTTGTTGCCCGATTATGCTGAGTTTCAGTTGGTTGACTATGACCTGCCATCCAACGGCACGCTTTTTCAAAAAGCTCACTAACCGCTGTTAGTTCTTCAACAAAATCACCTTTAATAGATTTGACCTTAGTGAACATTATATTTGGCTCATATCTACGTATAACCGATTTAAAAAAGCCCTCTTCCACAATTAATTCACACCAAGTTCGAATATCCGAATATGCTTTTTTTAATGCTTCTTCTAACACATCACCAAAACATTTTTTAGAATTAATTGTTTGTTCTTGTACTTTCAATTTTTTCATTATCTCGCCCAAATTCTCCAACCTACCGCTAAAGGATTCTGACACAAAGCCTTTGTTCATTTTGTCAATTTCATCTACCTTAAAGAACTTGTTTTCTTTATTTTTATCTTTTGAACATGCATTGTACAAATAGTAATAAAACATTATGTTGTGTGTAAATACTATTACCTGTCTTTCCAAAGACAACCTGTAAATCAAGTCGGCAATAATTTCCGACCTCTTATAATCCAGTGAGGTTACAGGATCATCAAAAAGTATTGTATTAAAGTCTCCACGCATAGTTAAATCAGTAGCAAACTCTGCCATTGCTACAGCTTTTTGTTCTCCCTCACTCATGATTTGTGATACCTTATATTCTTTAGAAGAAACAGATTTCTTTCGTAACGTTTCTCCTTTTTTCGGAATAAGCCTGAGATTAACGTTGGACACTTTAAGTTCTTGTGCAAATCGTTCAAAAATTTCAAAATACTCGTCTTGAACTATACTTTGAAAAGCCTCAGATTGCTTTTGTGTCAACGAATTTGTAGAGAACTTACTTTTTGCTTTACTAAGTTCCTTAATAGATTTTTGTATATCAAACCATTCTACTAATAAATCCAGTGAAGAATGGAGTTTTTCATTCTTTTTAAAAGTTTCCCTCGTATCTTTAAGTGAGCGAATTTTTTTATCTGCTTCCGTTTTCGAGTCATTTAGGTTTTTTATTCTATCCTCTATCTCATTTAATTCCTGATTAATTTCCTCCAAGATATCTGTTAAATCTAAAACTACATCATCAGTAATTGTTTTCTTTGAGGTAAGCAGAGAACTAAATAATTCTTTATTACGATTAAGTAATTGAATAGTTGACTTTATTCTCTCTATAAGCCTTTCACTTTCAATCAAAGCAAGCTCTTCATTTGAGAAATTAACCACTACATTTTGTAAATCCTGTTTTAAAAGTTCTTTTTCAATAGCATCTATTGAACCTTTATTACTTTTATTGATATGACTAAAATTGGTCTCAATCACGCTTACACTCGATGCACTAAGAGATTGACTACAGAAAATACACGAATCTCCTTCATGAATATGATCCTGATTAATAGATTCATAATATTTCTTGCCCATCTTAACAAACGTAAACCATTCATCATTCACAACACTAAGAAATGACACATTCTTTTTGAAGGCTTCATTAAAATCTCGCTCTTCCTGTACCTTTATTTCGTAATCTTTTATTAAAGAATTGACCTTTACTACATTTTCTACATTTAAAGTTGCTGACAGCTTCTTAAATGCATCTCCAATCGACCTTAGCTTTGTTCTTTGGGATGTTAAAATAGTAATCTTATCTTTTGGATTAGTGGATTCCAAATCCTTAATTTGTATATCAATCTCTTCCATTACCTCTTCATATGCATCGCTACGTGGATAATTACCGTTTAGAAATTCCTTAATACTATTTGAATCTTTGACTTCCTTCGTAATTTTATTTAGTTCCTCTCGAACAAAATCAAAAGAAGAATCTGAAAAGATTCTATTCTGCTTCTCTTCTTCAACTTGAATAGTAGCTGTAACCTCCTTACGTAATGAATCTAATAGCAATGTAACCATTTGAAATTTATCAAATCCCTTTGGCAGGATGCTAAATGTGAGGTCATTGTTAATCAAAGGAAGCACAGAATCACTATCGAACACATTTATTTTACTCAATACAGTATGCGGTTCATTAATATCTACAAAATCATTATTCTCTTTTTCATCAAGTAAATATGAGACTTCTACCGTTTGTGCCAAACGAGCTTCCAATTGTTCTTCCTCATAGACATTTGGTAAGATGGTAAGATCTTTTTCTGATGTGTAATAGTGTTCTGCCAAACTACGAAACATGCGTACATATGATGACTTTCCTGAACCATTCTCCCCATAAAAAACATTAAGATTTTTCCCTAATGAGAATTGAGCATCTTCCGATATTGCATTAATATTTTTGGGTGACTGTATTTGATTTATAATTAACCTCTTTCCTTCCAGAGAACCGCTTTCAGTCTCACCAATCATATCAACTGTTCCCTTTTGTTCCATTAGGTGCAAAACTTCCCCTAATAGTTCAGAGGGATTAGTTTCACCTTCCATTTTAACTTTGTTAAGAACATGAATCCTCCATGCTTCTCCTTTCGCCCACTCTGCTAAGAAATCAACTGCTGTTTTCATCTCCATCCTCCTCTTTTGTCGAAAGTTGCTATCTAATTTTGTAAAATTTTGTTATATATAAACAATCATAACATAACAATCTACCAACAATTATTTACATAGACGGTTAATTTCTGAACATTTATTGAAAAGTACAAGTGAAAATATCGAGGATTCTTTCGATTCATCATCATTTTGCATGCATCAACTTAACTCTAAGAATAAAATCTCGCTAAATAAATATGACAAAGGGGAACTGCAATAAACCTTTCAATCATAACAAACAATTTCATATGCAAAAAATCCCTTGATGAAGGTATCAAGGGATTTCCTATTTCTCTAAATGCATATCAATTAGCTCTTTTATCTCATTAAAAAACTGCTTTTTTATTCCCGCTTTCCTTAACACCTTCCACGTTTTAATAACTTCGCCCGCTTCTCTCATTTCATTAATTACATGTTGTACCCTACGAAGACGAAATTCTTGGTCTGATTCCTTCACTGCATTAATGAATACTTTTGTTTTTGGCATCTTGTCTAAGTGTTGTTCTAATAATGCCCTTTCTCCTATTGCATCTCCAATGCTTTTTACTGTTATCCTTTTTAACTTTCCATTTCTTGCTCTTAGTTCTCTTGTTGCCTTTTTAACATTAGCCAATATTTCCTGGTCTCTTTTCTCCCAATTTACTCGTTTATTTTCAGCGATTTTTTTTCGTAAGGTGGGTGAATTATCATGTAACCATTCTCTATCATTTCGATATAAAAATGCATAGGTTGCAGGATTTTGTTTTCTCAGCTCTGTCTTAGATAAGTTCGGATTATCCTGTTGCAATAGCAACCATGATTTGCGGTTACTTTCCACTAAATCAGCTTTATCTATATTCTGAACTTCTATAGCTTTAGACTCAGCCGCCTCAGTCTTTGCATACTTAATCACTGTATTTGGATCAACATTTAACCTTCGTGCAATTTCACGATAGCTTAATCCCTCAATAAGTAAATTACTTAGCTCCTTCATCCAGAGAGATCCAAAGTTCATAATACGAGTAATTTTAAAACGATCTTCTACGGTTTGTCCTTTACCTTTTCTTGTATAGCTGAAGCCACACTTCTTACAAGTGAATCTTCCTATGGGCTGTTTCGTTTTCTCACAGGTTCTAATAGTAACTTCCTCTATAACATCTCCCTTGTAACTTAGACATACTATATTCAGGCAGGGCCATTTGGGTTTACCGCATGACTCAACCTCTAATGAAGTTTCTTGGAAAACATCATTAACCGATAACCCAAGGAAATTTAGGAAAAGAATATGATAATATGGGTGAAATGATTTACGATGTTTTCTTGTAATTGAAGCTAACCACGATTCCGTTGATTTTACACCAACATTGATATTTTTAAGAAGTTCATCTGAATAATATCCTCTAAAAGCATCAAATAGTTTCTTCTGATGTACTTGACCATTAAATGTAGCATATCCCGCTTCAATTAAATGTTTACGGTAAAAATCTGTTAAATAGGAAAAGGAGTTAGATTTGAAAATGCTACTTAACAAAACATCAGCTTGTGAAAGAAATTGTTTATATTCTTCCAACAAATTATCAGCCACTGGAATTCCTTTCGTTAGTTCACAATTACTTGGTGTCGGTAAGATGAAGCTATGTTTATTTGAATGAGTAATTGGGACATTACTTTCCTCTAACCAAACACCATGTTTCAAACATACCAACTTTCCTGGCAATTGATGTTGACGATACCAGTATAGCTCTCCATATTGATGAAGGTCTTCTTTGAAGCAAGGTGGACAAAATTTAAAATATTTATTTTGTGTTATCGCACTTGCCATGATACCCGCTTGCATATAAATTGCTTTTCCATCGTCACTTAACATCCCATTATATATTGACTCTGCTTTATCTAAAAATGCTGAATAAAAGGGGAACATTGTGTGATTTTCAATGAGCATTCTTTCAGTAATTGTTGTGTTTTCTGGTAAACGTTCTACAAGTGAATGAATTCCAGAAGGTAAATAAATGGATGCACTAATCGTTCGTTTTCCAAATAAATCTTCCAAAGTGTGTTTCCAAAAGATATTCCCTGATCGTATATGATAGCGACCAAGCACACTGTAAAGAATCTCAGATGGATAAGGTGTCACAAACTGTAATATCATGAAGCATTACCTACGGGATAATCTTGTTTAATAATACCTGCTTCATATAGGGCTTGATATGCTGACAGTTCTTGTTCTTTTCCTTGTTCAATAATCCTTCTTAAATCCTTTTCATTATTTATACTTTCACTTGCCTTTGAATCAGTTAAAATTCGATAGGCCTGTTGTACAATTGCAGATAACTCTTCGGTTTGGCTTTGCATAGAAACTATATCCAATACGGTTTCTCTGGCAACAACATCATCTATCCCAAGAATAGTTAATCGAAACACAGCATCATCAACTAACTTGGATTGATTATTCTTTCGATCTACTCCCTGTTTTAAAGACTCGATTACTTCTTTTTGTTTTATAGCGATCCGCCCACGCTCAATATAATTTTCGATAGCAGGGAAAGATATATCGTCATAGTCTACAAGTTTTTGATAATTATTAGTTCTAAGGGCGTGTAACATAGGTTGAACAATTTTCAGTTCTTCCTTGGCTACTTGTTTTATTAGTGGAATAGTTATCTTTTCTTCTTCATTAGTGATGGCACGTAATTGAACCATCATGTAGATCTTTACACAGATATCACAGATGCCCTGTGAAATATCATAGAGTATGGAGGAAATTTCCTCATTAAAAGGTGTTTCCTCTCTTGTCCATTGATATTTCCACATTCCCTGTACAAAAAGATCCCAAATATCATCCTTTTCCATTCGATTCCACATTACATTACCTGCATTTGTATTTCTTCGAGCTTGTCTAAACTGTGATTGCAAAATATCCATGGCTTTCGGAGTTCCCACCATAATTAATGGAATATTTACTGTATTAATCAGTGTTGTAAAGAAATTTAATACTTGGGTGGAACTCTTTGACTTCACTGCCTTTAGGTGTTGTACCTCGTCTATGATTAGCAACCCAAGATTAGCACTTTTTGCAATTGAAGCTGTAATAGGCATCAATTGGCTCGTTGATAAGCGACTATTTGCGTAACGATTAAAGTAATCTGTCCCCATTAATAAATCAATCTGATACATAAAATCAAAAATGATTGTTTTTACCGATCCATCAAATGGAGTTTGAATGGTTAAGTGCGTAATTTGATATGTGTTTAGTGGCTTATCTTTATAGACTGTATGAGATATTACTTGGGGGATCATTCCTATAATGCGTTGCAATGTTCTGGTCTTTCCGACACCGCCAATTCCTACTATAGTCAATGTTTGACCAGTCTGAATAACCGAGTTGTCAAAGGACTTGTTTTGAATATTACTCCAGTTATTCACAAACCCCTGTGCATAATTCTTATTTAATGGATTACGAGATACATAGCCTGCTCTTAAAAGGCAATCTACAGACGATTGAATCTGCAAATGTATTGGTAATGGCTGATAGTAACGCAAAATCCTTTGTAGTAAATGGATTCGTTTGTAATCATTCAAATACCGCTCTTCTCTGTGATACGGTGGATATATACTAAGCAGATCAATTACCTCTTGCTGTGAGTAAATTGGTGGCAGTGCCTCAATCAGAGGGTTCTGGTACTCCAAAATTTCCTGTTCTTTATATTCGGCTACTTGTACTTGGGTTCCATTTGCCAGTTCAATGATTTTCATTATTTAAACCCTCCTTCTGTTTTTGGCGGAACAAATCGATATTCCTTATCTTTTTTGAGGCAGAATTTACAGTAGAGGAAGAGGGTACATCTGTGTTTAACACTTGAATATCCACGCTTCTTTTCTGGCGTGTAAGTTCCTGCTCTTCTTTCCTATTTTGTCTAATATCCTTGATATTCTTAATTCCTTCACCTAAATCCATTTTTGCTTCCTTTTTTGCCTCATTAACAATCTCTTCAATTTCTTGTGCCAATCTTATTTGTCCATTTATTTCACTTTCTTGAAAATCTACTTCCTGTTGGCGTTTACTAATGGTTAAATCTATTAACTCTTCCATTCTTGCCGACTTGTACATATCATACTGTTCAATTAACGTACAAGTTTCGTAATCTTTTCTATTTTTACGTATATAGATTTCAGACATATCTTGCGGATCATACCTGACTTCAATCTTCCACGAACCATTTATGCGTGCATTGGAAAACCATCTTTCCTTTATAGCTGTTCTACAGGAATAGTAGAGACCTTTAAAATAAATTCCTTTATAATCAACTATTGCCTGACTTATAGGAAGTACGTTACTCCTAATTTGACTGTACGACATAGATCTAAGCAAACCATTCCCACTTTTAAGTCCCCACTCAAAAAGTTTTATAGGGATTGGAGGAATTTTAGCTTCTATCATATGTTGTGTTAGTGGATAATCTGATAAATAATGTTCATTATTATAGTACAAGGCACATCTCACCAAAATTCGGGAATATTCTTTAAGATTTAGGACTGCCTTTTTTCGATAATCTTGGCCCCCACGTTTGGCGTGATCTTTTTGTACAATTCCTTCAAGGAATGGGGCAATATGTGACTGTAAAATCCCTATGAATCTTTCACAAACACCCTTTAATTCAGGTCGATAACTCCCAGTATTTTGAATTTTAATATTTAGATCTTCAACTAAACTGGTTAATTCATCTGATATCAATTCACTTCCTCGATCAGCTAATATAGTATGCGGAATATAGTGAACTGGCCAGTCTTGTTCACCAATCTCCATATCAAGTCTTGTATTACAGAAATACTTTTTATTACTAAAAGCATTCGCAAGTGCCAACCTTAAAGAGTCCCCTGACATATTTTCGATAGTCGCATACACAGAAACAATAACCCTGGAGAATATATCCACAGTCAAATAAATCATAGGGCGGCCAATTACTTTATTCCTATCTAAACTGGAAACCAAATAGATATCTCCTATTGTCCCATCTATAGCAAACAATCCAATTCCCATACTGTCTTCGGTAGCTGATCCTGTTATAGCACGATGATTTTGCAAATACTCCCTTCTTCCCTCTCTTTTATGAATAACATAGTCTGCCTTGTACCATTTCCTGTACCAATAATAAAACTGATCATAGGAGGGAATAGGATTAGCAACGTCTAATACTTTATAATCCGTTCTTTTATCTTTAATAGAAAAATAGTCTTTTAGCATTTGCTGATACGCATATTTCAAAGACGGTTTTGAACGAATAAAGTAATATTTCTCCAAAGAAGCTCGAAAAATCTTCTTCCACTCATTATCAACATTTGCTCGCTTGATAGTTGAAGAATAGATTGCAGGTCTTCCTGTTTTTTTCGTATATTGATGTTCAACTTGATTGCCAGAACGATAGTAGTCAGGTAAGAGAGCCGATTTTATCATTCCCCTTGCAAAAAACCTGGTTAAATGGTTATAAATTGTTTTCCCACTCACATTGAATTTCTTGCTCGTATTTTTAATTAAGCCCCATCTCTTATTTGGTAGTAAAATGTCTGGAATCAAATATACATCTTGAACTATTTCCCACGCTTCATCACGCTTTTTTCTTTCTGCATCTGTTAATTCATTCACCTGCACACTTATGAAAAAAGGATCTTCTTCAACTTTTTCAAGTTCATCAATTTCCAACTGGTGTATGATATCCTTTACTTCTAAACTGTATGGAAAAGATGGCTTATTGATGTTCACTAAGTAGCACCATTTGTTTTGATAATCTATCCAAACCACACGTTCCAACTTGCTCGGATCGTATTTACTTAGTAACAAATCATTAACCATTAACTGCATGTTTATCACCTCCTGATTTAATACCTGGAAGTTCGATTCGGTATTCCTCAACATTCCTCGACATGTCTATTTTTCGATTTAAGTCAAATTTGATTTGCTTTGTTGCAACAAGGTGTTTGAAAAGAATCAAACCTAAGCCTTCATCTAATTGATAATCTTTTTCTATTCTTTGAAATACCATTTGGAATGTAGCTGTATGGTTGGATAAGTAATGCAATAGGTCTTCTTTTAGATAAAGGAAATTCCTGACCAAATCAGGATAGTCCTGTATGTCATATGCAGTCAGCACCCAACCGATGTTTCGAGCTAACTGTTTGTTTATGTTCATTTCCGTTACTACCCCAAAGTCAATTTGTTTCTTTTCAAAATACCTGCGTTGCATTTCCAAACGTTCAATTGTGGCTTTTTTTGTAAGTTCAGTTGATGATTTTATAGCTCTTGCTTCATAAAAGGAGTTACCGTTCTGATCAATTCTTGTTACCATAAAGGACACAATAAATACATGCGGTACATTAGTCTTTGTGCTAAATAGTTTCTTTTCAAGCTCTTGATCTACTGGAATATTCATTTCATGGAAATCTAAAAGCGGAAATTGTTCACGTACATCCAGAACCATGTCATCAAACTCCAATAAATACCAATAGTACAACTGCAAATCACTTAGCAAATGAATAACTCGTTGTGATTTATAGGAGTATGTGCGAGTTGACCTCCCCTGTGAATTTATGTCCTGAACTTGAAGCCAACTCTTATACTCACTTCCTTCGCCACTGCCACGACCTTCTTTCAAAAATCGCTTGATTGTCGAATCCTTCCATTCTCTTATCATTAATCCACCTCATTTATTTTGGGCAAAACAAAAGCCACCATTTCTTTTTAGGCAACACCCAAAGTTTTTTTTTGAGGTTACGCCCTAAGAAATCGTGGCTTCTTTTAAGATATTCAAATTTTTATTCAATTCTTTTTTTCTCCTTTCTATTGTAAACAAGCTATATATAATAGAAGAAACTCAAATAAAACTAACTTTCTACTAAATCCTTATCCTTTTCAATTTGTTGAACTTTCCGATAAAAAGATGTACGGGATATATTTAACTTCTTATAAGTTTGAACCGCTGTTTGTTTTCCCTCTTTCCAACGCTTGTATTCCCGCATAAAGTTATCATCAATTTGAATAGGAGGTCTTCCAAACACAATTCCTTTTTCTTTGGCTATGGTAATTCCCTCCATTTGCCGTTGTTTAATACTTTCCCGTTCAAGTTCATATAAGGCTCCAAATATGGTGCAAATGAACTTCCCTTGGGGGGTTGCAGTATCTATGCTCTCTTTTAAACTTACTACTTCTACCCCTCGATCCGTTAAATCGTTGACAATCTCCAAAAAGTCTTTCGTGTTACGAGCAAGCCTTGATATAGACTCAATTACCAGGGTATCTCCTTCTCGAATAAAATTCATCATCTCCTGCAACTTCGGTCTATTTTTATCCTTACCACTTAACTTTTCAATGAAAAGTTTTTCAACGCTTTGTTCTTCTAATGCTTTAATTTGCCGAGCGGGATTTTGAGATACAGAGGAAATTCTGCAATATCCAATTTTTATATTAATCATCTCCCATACAAACGAATATATGTTTGTATTTTATTATAAAACGTTTCAAAACATATGTGAAGGGCCTGAAACATTCCAAAAGTAAGATTAGGAGTTTTTGAAACACAATTTTTTTGACTCTCAAAAAGTATGATTTTGGGACATGAATTTTCAACTTGATTAAAGCAAAAAATAGTAATGCACTCAGCACTACTATCTTTTTATTGTAGACGTCAAGTCGAATTTTACACTTTTTGCTCGTTTCCTTTTTACACTTCTGCTGAAAAAATACTTTTCCTGTTTTTCATCCGATGACTTTCCTCATCCTCTCCACCATGTATGACTTCCACACGATGAAGTAAACGATCTAAAATCGCTGTCGTAATGCCTTGATCTCCAATTAAATTT
>NZ_JARGEJ010000880.1:0-288 GCF_029211245.1 Robertmurraya sp. DFI.2.37
CAAAAACCCGCAAAAAAGGAAAGAAAAAGAAGAAAAACGTACATTTAAGCCAGTCCACCAAACATAGCGTCAGCTATGTTTGTTTAGTGTGTCATGAAAAAGAAGAAATTCCTATAAATGTAGTAATAGATTTTGACATGATGGACGAGGGAGACCCAACCACTCCAACTATGTTTTCGTGTGAAAAATGCGGAGGAGAAATGTATCCCGAGTATTACAAAGGAGTACACGGTATAGAGTATAAAATTTCGGATATTCGCTAGACAAAAAGGGACCGGGCGGTTTTTG
>NZ_JARGEJ010000881.1:0-288 GCF_029211245.1 Robertmurraya sp. DFI.2.37
CCATTTGCAATGGGATGGTCAGATTGAGTCTCAACGGAGTAGGCTAAGGTTAAAAGTTCTTCTTCACTTACACCTTTGCTTGGATAAACATATGTCACACCGAAATTTCCCTCAGTTAAGGTTCCCGTTTTATCAAATACAATCCGGTCTACTTGATATGCACCTTCAAATGCAATACGGTTACGAATTAACAGACCTTTTTTAGGTGCGATAGTTGTTGAACGCGCTGTAACCAATGGTGTTGCTAGGCCGAAAGCATGTGGACAAGGGATGATTAAGAGCGTAACC
>NZ_JARGEJ010000882.1:0-288 GCF_029211245.1 Robertmurraya sp. DFI.2.37
CAAAAAAAAGAGCACGATATCCCCCATTCATTTATACTTGAATTGTCGAGAAACAAGTATAGAGTGGGGATACGTGCATGATGAATTCTAACATATTTTTACCTGGATGTGAAGAAGTGATCATTAAGAAGACAGAAATAGTAGAGGGTAAGTATTGTTTCTATGTGGAGATGCCTGTTAAAGAACATTCCTGCGTGAATTGTGGGGCATTAACGTCTAAGGTACATGACTATCGAATTCAAAAAATTAAGCATTTAAAGCTTTTTGAGCGTCACACATGGATATTTT
>NZ_JARGEJ010000883.1:0-288 GCF_029211245.1 Robertmurraya sp. DFI.2.37
CTAAGTTAAATGAATTATTTCCAACAAATACTTTGCCAACTGATTAATTATTAAAAAGACCAGCGAATGGATGCTGGTTTTTTTGCATATTTTTTATAGAAGAATATTCATTAAGGAAGCCGCTTCACTTACTATATGTTTGAAAAGATGTTATTTTTAAATTGGTAGCTTTAAATTCATAGGATAATTAGAAAAGTAGAGGGTAGAGAGATTATGAGAGAAGAGTTGCATAAGAAAGTAGAACAATCGTTTCAAAGAGCTGAGGAGAGAGCGTCACTTTATTTTCAG
>NZ_JARGEJ010000884.1:0-288 GCF_029211245.1 Robertmurraya sp. DFI.2.37
CCAAAACGAGATGCCTTCGCGTGCCTACCTATCGGCCTTCGGCTTCAAGGGCCCGGATCAGCAAAAGCCGTCCAAGGTGCTCTCCGGTGGTGAGCGCAACCGTTTGAACTTGGCGCTGACCCTGAAAGAGGGCGGTAACCTGATCCTCCTTGACGAGCCGACCAACGACTTGGATGTGGAAACCCTCGGCTCGCTGGAAAACGCGCTCGAGAAGTTCCCGGGCTGTGCCGTGGTCATTTCCCACGACCGCTGGTTCTTAGACCGCACCTGTACCCACATCTTGGCCTG
>NZ_JARGEJ010000885.1:0-288 GCF_029211245.1 Robertmurraya sp. DFI.2.37
GGCAATACTACTTTTTCCATCATCTGTCCGATAACGCCGTCTGCCAGAATAATGGCGGGATTGCGGTATTTGAAAGCCAGATCAAAAGCTATACCTACGAAATCTGCCATTTCCTGTACTGATGCAGGAGCCAGGGCTATGAGGCGATAGTCTCCGTGACCGCCGCCTTTCACTGTTTGGAAATAGTCGGCCTGACTAGGTTGGATGGTTCCTAATCCGGGACCTCCGCGCATGACATTGACAATCAGGCAGGGGAGTTCGGCACCGGCAATGTACGAGATGCCTTCC
>NZ_JARGEJ010000886.1:0-288 GCF_029211245.1 Robertmurraya sp. DFI.2.37
GGTAACGGTTATTGTTACCGGACATAAGGAAGTTCTTGAAGTGAAAATTAATGAAGAGGTAGTCGATCCAGAAGATATCGAAATGCTGCACGATCTAGTATTAGCGGAAACAAATGAAGCTTTGAAAAAGGCCGATGAATTAACAAATCAAACAATGGGACAATTCACTAAAGGAATGAACCTTCCAGGAATGTTCTAGGAGGGTAAAATTTGGACTATCCTGAACCAATATCTAAGCTGATTGATAGCTTTATGAAATTGCCAGGTATCGGCCGAAACACAGCCGCT
>NZ_JARGEJ010000887.1:0-288 GCF_029211245.1 Robertmurraya sp. DFI.2.37
GCGGAAGTTAAATTAACTTCCTTTAAGACGCCTAATGCTGGACATTATCGCTGGAATTATTAATGCGTTCCTAAATCAAACCTAGTCTAAACTGTAGCTTTAGTCTAGGTGTGTTGTTTAATCAAGCTTGTGTAGTAATGGACAGCTTCAGGGAATTTTGTTAACTCTTTTTTTCCTAGTTCACTAAGATCATAGACCCCTCTTACAATTCTTCTAAACCAGCCGTAATGGTTTTGAGATAATATCGATAACGTCTTGTCTCCAGTTCCCAATTGTCGAAGCTTTTTT
>NZ_JARGEJ010000888.1:0-288 GCF_029211245.1 Robertmurraya sp. DFI.2.37
GTAGCGTTTGATCTTGGCCTGAGAAAGGTGAAAGCTTATGTAAAGGGTCCTGGAAACGGACGTGAGTCTGCTATCAGAACTGTTCACGGAGCTGGTATCGAGGTTACTGAAATTATTGATGTAACTCCGCTTCCGCACAACGGTTGTCGTCCTCCGAAAAGAAGAAGAGTTTAATAGATAACCTATTTTTATATGTAACTTGATTTTGTTAATAATGGATTGCACTTCCTTTCTGTAATCGCGGCTGCAACAAATTAAGTTCATTAGTAACAATTAAATTAGAAAAAG
>NZ_JARGEJ010000889.1:0-288 GCF_029211245.1 Robertmurraya sp. DFI.2.37
CCAGGCCATGAGCATAGTCATCACATCGGTTGATTCTTTGGCATTGTTAATGTCATACATGAGATCTCGTAAGCCGTCGATAATGACCAATCCTACACCCTCAAATGTTCTTAGGGCATAATCTATGAGGGCAATACGGAGAGTAGGAGTGAACTCCCTTAGCCCATAGAACTTGATGCGTTTATCTTCCTTTGTCAGACTCAATCCTGCAAGGCGGTAGATGCGTTCTATCACATTGTGGCAGTGAAACCTACTTTGTTCTGTATCGAAATAGAGGATTTTGCGTTT
>NZ_JARGEJ010000089.1:0-11614 GCF_029211245.1 Robertmurraya sp. DFI.2.37
CGTTTGTATCCAAGATTTCCATTCAAATATTCGGTAACAATCTTTATTTTAAATTCCTCACTATATTTGGCCATAATAATACCCCCAGAAGTTAGATTTATTACTCTAACTTCTGGGGGTCGGTACCATAGAAGGTCGATTTGACCGGAAGCAACAGAAAAATCTAGAAAAGAGTCCGAATAGAAGGTCGATTCGACCGGAAGCAACAGGAAAATCTAGAAAAGAGTCCGAATAGAAGGTCGATTTGACCGGAAGCAACAGGAAAATCTAGAAAAGAGTCCGAATAGAAGGCCGATTCGCTCAGAGCGAACAAAAAACACCTGAGAAGAGTCCAAATGGAAGTTCATAATCAGAAGGACTACACAGTAACAATATCCAAAGAAAAAATTTTTGAAGAAATTCCTCTTTTGCAGAAGGATTTACGGTAAAATAAAAAAATTAAAGGAGGAAGTGAAAATGATTAGAAGGTTAACAAGAGATGATCATGAACCATGTTTTGCCCTTTTAAAAACAGCGCCAGCAGAGAATCTTTTTATCATTGGGGATATTGAGTCGTATGGTTATGATCAAGATTTTCAAAAGGTATGGGGAGAATTTAATCATACTGGCGAATTAATTGCAGTCCTATTAAAATATGAAAATAATTATATTCCATATGCAGTTGAGGATTTTGATGCAAAAGGATTTGCTAACATAATGGAGCAAGACCCTGAATTTTATATGATGTCTGGATTGAAGGAAATAACTGCAAAAATCGAACCTTTTCTTCAAAAATCACTAGTTCGAAAAAGAGAGACCTTCTATGCGAAATGTATAAATCTTCATACAACAAAAGCAGGGGCTTCGAACGTGAAAGAGGCAAATGTAAGTGATGCAGAGCGATTGGTAGAATTACTTAATCATATTCCCGAATTTAGTGATTCGATCATTACGGTTGAAAGAAAACGTAGAGGGTTAGAGGATGGCTCTTCCCGTTCTTTTTATATTGAAGAAGATGGAAAAATGGTTTCAACCGCCTCAACAGCTGCTGAAAATTCCATGTCTGCGATGGTTGTTGGAGTTGCCACATTGGAAGCTTATAAGAAAAAAGGCTATGCCACAGCATGCATGCTTAAACTTTGTGAAGAGTTGCTGCAGGAGGGAAAAGAACTCTGCCTTTTTTATGATAATCCCGCCGCTGGAGCGATTTATAAACGAATTGGCTTCGAGGATATTGGCTTTTGGATGATGTACACATTCGCGAAATAAATAATCAGGCTGTCGACAAGTGTTTACTACCCCTTGTTAGTGCACTGTTTTTCGAACAGCCTGAAAAATTTTTAGCCTTAATTAAAAAGGATATTGACGCTCCTTTGTCTGAGCAAAGACCTGAGTGGTTACCGTAAATTCCTCGACGCCCACGGATTTTCGAATCGGCTGAATCCACTTGTTTTATTGCCACCAAAAGGAATATGAGATACGTCATTAACCGTTTGATCATTAATATGTGTCATGCCAGCGTCGATTTCAAGAGCATGCCTTTCTCCTTTTGGTAAATCGTTAGTGAAGGTGACAGAGCTTAATCCATATTCTGTGTTGTTCAAGCTTACGAGCGCTTCCTTATCACTAGCTGCATTAAGAATGAGTGCAATTGGAGCAGAAAGTTCAGTCTAGGCAAGCTTGCATGAGTTATCAACATCGGTAATTACATGAGGAGTCATATTATTCCCTACCCGTTACCCTTCCAAAGCGATTGTTGTGCCTTCACGTTTTGTCTCTTTCCACATCGATTGCCTCCTTTAATCCGAGCTACATCTCTGGACGAGATCACGAAAGCTAGGTAAATGCCTGATTTAAAACTCTTTAACGTTGTTTCGTTTTCAACGGATAAATCGTATATAAACTATAGTGGGGTTGATGAAATGATAAAATGATTTTGCCTCATTTCGTGTGAAGCACTGGTTTCACGCATTTCGGTTAAGCTATAAGGTTAGGAAGAAGGACGGAACCAAATACAATCTATTTTTTATAAGAGAACTATCCTCGCCTTTTCCCTCATATTCTTTAATAACCTCACAAATACGTCTTAAGACTTAGACTCATTTACTTACTCAGTCTATAGAAAATCTGCAATCTTTTGGTATGATAACAGTAAGAAGATATGAGAGTAGAAATTGGGTAGGGTGTATTCGAAACCTTTTTTCACTCCAATCGTAATACAATAGAGGATTTTATGTTAGGAGTCGATATTAAATGAATCCATTTATCTCGTTTATGCTACGGACGTTTATCGCAATCCCAACTGCTGGATTCGTTTGGCTAATTAGTTTTTTCGGATTTGAGCAAACCTTGTTAGCCTCAACAGGATTTTCATTTGTGGGTGGCTGTCTTGCTTACTTTGTTGTAAAAGGGATTATGCAGCATCGCTTTATAAAAAACCAAGGATTGACAAGGCGTGAATATAAATATATTGAAAAAAATTTAGACGAAGCAAAAAAGAAAATTAATCGGCTTACGAAGGCTTTATTTTCAGTCAGACAAGTAGGGATGTTAAAGCAAAATATGGAAATTGCACGTGTTGCTAGAAAGATTTATCGAATTACAAAAAAAGAGCCAAAACGATTTTATTTTGCCGAGCGATTTTATTTTTACAATTTAGATTCCTTTGTAGAATTAGCTGAGAAATATTCTTTTTTATCTTCACAGCCGACAAAAAATGTGGAGCTTAACCAAGCATTGAAGGAAACTCGAAGAACGATGGAAGAAATGAGATATTCATTAGAGAAGGATCTGCAGCAAATTTTAGCCAATGACCTTGATATGTTACATTTGGAGCTTGATGTGGCGAAGCATAACATGAATACATTGAAAGAAACGCGATATCTTGATGAAAGTAGGAAACTAAAATGACGCAAAAAAACGATTCGCTTTTTGGAAATACAAGTGATGTTTTTGACGATTTATTGGCTAATCCTTTCGCTGCAGAACCAAAAGAGAATAAAGAAAACCCTACTAATGAAGAGAAAAAAACAGTCAAGCTGATTGATGTAATACCTGAAGAAAACCGAGCGAAGGCCTATCAATTAGCAGAGCAAATTGATCCAAAAAACCATGAAGCAATGATTTTTTATGGTTCTCAAGCGCAAGGAAAGCTTTTATCCTTTTCCCATACGATGTTAGAACATGTTCAAAAACAGGATGTTGGAGAAATAGGCGATATTATTCATAATTTAATGCAAAAATTAAGCAGTGTGAATCCTGATGATTTAAAGCCTGAGAAGCCATCGTTTTTGTCTAAGATGTTCGGGAGAATTTCAAGCTCGATCCAGGAAGTGTTATCAAAATATCAAAAAACAGGTGCGCAAATTGATCGAATTGGCATACAGCTTGAACGGAGCAAAAACACGCTGTTAAGTGATATTCATTATTTGGAAAAGCTGTATGAGAACAATAAAGATTATTTCAATGCCTTGAATGTCTATATTGCAGCTGGGGAGCTAAAGTTAGAAGAGATCCGTGAAAAGACGATTCCTGAATTACAAAAGGCAGCAGAAGCCTCTCAAGATCAAATGAAGTTTCAAGAAGTAAATGATATGGTTCAGTTCGCTGATCGATTAGATAAACGTTTATATGATTTAAAACTAAGTCGAGAAATTACGATTCAAAGTGCGCCGCAAATTCGACTCATTCAAAATACAAATCAAGCGTTGGTTGAGAAAATTCAATCGTCGATTCTCACCGCTATTCCGCTATGGAAAAACCAAGTTGCAATTGCATTAACTTTAATTAGACAACGAAGTGCAGTGGAAGCTCAGAAGCAGGTAGCGAAAACAACTAATGATCTATTGCTGCGAAATGCGGAAATGCTAAAGGCAAATACGATTGAAACAGCGAGAGAAAATGAACGTGGCTTTGTTGATATAGAAACGTTAAAGAAGACGCAGGAAAATTTAATTTCCACTCTTGAAGAGACAATGAGGATTCAGGAGGAAGGCAGAAATAAACGCCGTCAAGCTGAATATGAATTGGCGACAATGGAAAACAATTTGAAGCAAAAGCTTTTGATGATGAAAGATAAATAATGAAAAAAGGACGCTTCACTCGAGTAGAGTGAAGCGTTTTTGTATTAAAAAATGAGCAACTACACTAATGAGTAGGTCTGGTTGCAAGAGGTCAATCTCTAACAAAAATGGGGATTAGGATTTTTACAACGTATGATGAGTCAATCGAAAGAAAGCTGTAGGTGACTTCATCAAAAGAGCAGGACCACAATATCGTTCGATAAAGAAGGTGAATGAGAATGACTACGACTATGATTCATTAACGCAGGGACATTTTGAACATGAGTTGTTTCGAATCTTTCCTTTGCATTTATTCTTTATAGGACATAAAGATAGACTGAGAGAAAATGGGCGGTGCTTCCAAGCATGATAAAAATATGGAAAATTTCGTGGAATCCTAAATGCTTTGATTCAAGAAATTTTGGTTTTGTTCCGTATATAATTCCGCCGATTGTATATAAAATTCCGCCGAGTACAAGTAGAAACAAACCGGTGGTGCTTAACACTTTAGCGAGGGGAGGAGCAACAAAAATAACCATCCATCCCATCACAATATAGATGGCAGTAGAAAGCCACCGAGGACAATTGAACCAAATCATTTTAAACACTACACCACATAAAGCTGCAAATGTGATGAGAGAAAATAGTACCCATCCGGTTATTCCGTTTAAACTGATCAGGCAAAAAGGGGCGTACGTACCAGCGATTAAAATAAAGATCATCGAATGATCAATCTTTCTTAAAAAAGCAATCACTTTCTTTTTAGCTATGACCATATGATATGTAGCTGATGCTGAATAAAGTAGGATCATGCTAACACCAAAAATGATAACAGCCGCTATCGAGAGAGCTGTTTGTGTTGAAATAGATGCTTTGATCACCATGGCAAGTAATGCAACGAAAGACAGCAGGGCACCGCTTAAATGTGTTAATCCATTTATTGGTTCACGAATATACTTCATCATAAATACCTCCTTGACTCTTCATGTAGTTATTAATACTACTTAAAATAATACATGCATTACGATGAATCGTCAATAAAAAACATAAGTAAAATTTTATGTTAGGTTTTATAACATAAAATTCAAAAAAATCAAAAAAAGTATATTGACATATGAGATTTATCGAGTAAAATAAGTATTAATTGATGAATGTTATATTTCCTTACATAATATGATAGGAATTATAACAACAATAAAAGGGGGAATTAATTTGGATCCGGTTGTACTTATGGATAACCTGTGGGTAGCGGTTGGAGCAATTTTAGTATTTTTTATGATTGGTGGATTTATATTACTCGAAGCAGGTTCTACGAGAATGAAAAATGCAGGCCATATTGCTGGTAAAACAATTTTTACAGCGGGGATCGGCAGTTTAGTATTTTGGGCAGTAGGTTATGGATTTATTTACGGTGATGGAAATGCCTTTATTGGATTATCCAACTTCTTTTATGGTGATGCATCAACAGTTGAGGAAGGGTTAACTCCAGCAGTAGATTTCTCTTTCCAGGTTATGTTTGCAATTGTGTCACTGACGATTGCGTTCGGTGGATTTGCTGAGCGGGCTAAATTATCTGTTTACGTCATTTTTGCTGTTTTGTTCTCAGCTCTTGTATACCCAGTTGTTGCGCACTGGATTTGGGGCGGTGGCTGGTTAGCTGATCATGGCAAGCAGGATTTCGCAGGTTCAACAGTCGTTCATTTAACTGGGGCGATGGCTGCTTTAGCAGCAACAATGATCCTAAAACCGCGAATTGGCAAATACAATAAGGATGGTTCTTCTAATAATATCGCTGGACATAACCAAGTATTTACAGCATTAGGCGTACTTATTCTTTGGGTAGGTTGGTTCGGATTTAATGGAGCTAGTACATTTGGAGTGGAAGATGGCTTTTTAGGCTTTGTTATCCTTAACACGCAATTAGCAGCAGCGGCTGGTGCTGTTGCAGCAATGTTCACTGCTTGGGTTTTGACGGGCAAAGCGGATGTCCCAACAACATTAAATGGCGCTCTGGCTGGCCTTGTTGCTATCACTGCCTCATGTGGATTTGTGGAGCCTTGGGCTGCGGTGTTAATCGGTTTAGTTGGTGGAATTATGGTTGTCTTCAGTATGAAGTTTTTTGATAAGGCAAAAATTGATGACCCGATTGCGGCGCTATCAGTTCATGGAACAGTTGGTGTTTGGGGAACGTTATCAAATGGATTATTTGCAGTTCCCGCCTTATCAACTGATATTGGTTGGGGGCAAGCAGGACTATTCTATGGCGGCGGCTTCACGCAATTAGGTGTTCAGGCATTAGGTGTTGTTGCTTCTGGTGTATATGCTTTTGTTGTTGCTTACATTCTCCTGAAAATTATGGACAAAGTGATGGGTGGGCTCCGTGTTACAGAAGAGGAAGAAATTATGGGGCTTGATATTAGTGAGCATGGCAGCTACGGATATCCTGAACAATTCGAAGCATCTAAAACAGTTAAAGGTGATTCTACTCAAGCGAATTTAAGTTAATTTGTGCTAAGCTAAGCTTAACGTTTATGTGGATGAATCAACGATTGAAGGCCTCTTTTATAGAGGCTTTTCGCTTTTATTATCTTATTTAAAGGCAGTGAGGGTGTGGTGATGACTGATGCAACTAAGATCATATGAAACGATTAAAAATGAAAAGGATAAGAAGGTTAAGGCGAGTTTTTCTGATCCGTTTCGGTTGAATGAGTGCCATGATGAAGCAATGGAGAGCGTATTCAATTTGGCTGTTCAACGGCTTAATAAAGGTGAACCTCCATGCGAGTTTTCCTGGTTTGTGACTGGGAGCGGGGGGCGATTTGAGCAAGGACCAATAAGTGATCAGGATCATGGGATCGTCTATGCTATTTCTAATCGCGCCAATGATGAATATTTTTCTGAGCTAGGAAAGGAAATTTCAGTTGGTTTAAATATAGTTGGCTATCCGTACTGTCAGGGCAATGTAATGAGTTCAAATCCGCTTTGGTGCAAGTCTTTGGATGGGTGGAAACAACAGCTTCAAGAATGGATGAAGGAAGCGTCTTGGGAATCGGTGCGAAACTTGCAAATATTTTATGATGCTCGAACCATAAAAGGAGATGAGTACCTTATTCGGGATTTAAAGGATGTTTTTTACGAATATCAAAAACAACATCCTTCGTTGTTGAAGCGATTTATGGAAAACGTCAAGCATATAAAAAATGGTGTCGGTCCTCTTGGCCAACTAATTGTTGAAGAGCATGGAATGAAAGAGGGGTCGATAAACTTAAAATACACCGCCTTTCTTCCATATGTCAATGCAGTTCGACTGTTGGCTATAAAAGAGGGGTTGTATGAAACCTCAACAATTGAGCGGATGAACCGATTAGCGAGAATGAATGGTTACAGTGCATATTTAAGGGAAAGTAGAAAATATTTTATAACGCTTTTAAAATATCGAAACTCCTTATACGAGGCTGAGACTTATGATGATATTCATTATTTAAGTGTAAAAGAATTAAGCAGGGAAGAAAAAAAAGAAATAAAAAGAATATTAAAAGATGGAAAAAGACTTCATCATTATGTCTCAAATTTAATTATGCGTTAATTTTCGATTAGGAAAGGAGTGAGAAGAAGTGCCGTTAGAATCGTTTCGTCAATTAATGAGAGGAATTCAAGGTAGGTTATCGATTTCCGACGGGAATCTTCAAAGCTCTCAACAAATTGCATTTATTAGGCAAATGCAAAAAGAACTAAAGCAAGAAAGTGTTTTGTACACTAAACTCGATGAGTTGAATGTGGTTGTTTTTGATATTGAGACGACAGGTTTTTATCCTGAACTGGGGGATGAAATTATTTCTATTGGGGCAGTAAGAGTTCGAAATGGAAAAATGAATGACGAAGAGGTTTTTTATTCACTCGTTCGTTATGAACAGGAATTGCCGTTAGATATAGAGAGCTTAACGGGAATTACATCGTCGGAGCTTAAGGAAGCAAAACCTTTATCGGAAGTGATGATTGCATTTTTTGAATTTGTGCAAAATGAGACGTTGGTGGCTCATCATGCAAAGCATGAGAAAAGTTTTTTACAAAATGCAAGCTGGAAATTGTTTCGAACCCCTTTTAAGCATCGAATTATCGATACCTCTTTTCTTTATCGTATCGCGGAGCGAGAACATAGTTTGTCAAGATTAGAGGATTTATGTGAGTACAATGGGATTGAAGTAATGGCTCGGCACCATGCGCTTGGTGATGCAAAACTGACTGCACGATTATGGTGCATATATATTGAAAAACTAAAAGCACTTGGCTGTAAAAATTTGCATGATGTATATGAAAGGCTTGCAAGATTATGAGACTCCTACGGAAATAGAGTCTTATTTTTTTTTGAAAAGGGGAAAGGCGTTTATGAGCTCTTTACCCCATAAAGAATTAGGCCAACTCCACAAAAAATCCAAAGCATTTTCGTAAAAGAAACTTTTTCGGCGATCCCTATGAGTCCAATTGTTGTGGTCAGAATTAAAATAATTGGACCAATTAAGGCAAGGGAGCTGTTAATTACCAGGGCTTTATCAACTTGATTTACTTTTAATATCAACAGTGCTGCGAATATCTCGATGCTTCCTGATAATATTCTTAAAAGAGCCATTCCGATAATTGCCTTCTCTAAAAACTGAAACATGCTGACATCCCCTCCTTTACTACTGTATGCAGGGAAAGGAAAGAGAAGGACAAGTCGAAGGAATTTTTTTATTAGTGACTTGATGCTGGTGTTGTTAATTTTACAAAACCTGTTGATTTCTCAAGTCAAAAATGGGATTTATCCTCAGAGCCTAAAACTCTTTACTGTAGGTCGCATACTCTATAGTAGAATTCCTAATTTGGGTCATGATGGTGATTATAATGGGAGTGAAGGGTCTTTTATCATGTGCTCAAATTTTCTAATGAGAGAAGATTGGAGTGTAACTATAGATGATTATCATGATGGGGGCACAATTACAAAGCCCACCCCCGAAGAATTTAAGTGATCTCGAAAAAAAAATATATGATGCTTTACTGAAAAGTGAAATTCCGCATCAATATTCGTCATGGAAGCATCTGCACTTTGAATTGCTACTTCGTAAAAATATCATTGAAGCAGCTACTAAACTTGCATACAGTCCGGTTGAATTTAAAGTGTTCCAGGACTCAAAGTTTAATCCTCGTTATTGGACAAAAACGCAAGGAGGATATTTGCTTAATCCATTTGTCCTGCCATCTCAAGCGATTGAGGATATTTTTCAAAACGGCCATGAGTATGCCTTCGAATGCTCAACAGCTATTGTTATCATCTATTATTACGCCGTTTTGAAATCCATTAATCTTGAAGCATTTAATCGAATTTTCCCTAATTTATTAGTATGGGATTGGAGCTATGATGAAGATTTACGTATTATTACGAAAGTAGGTACAGACTTTATTCCAGGAGATGTATTGTATTTTCATAATCCAGATTATTTATATCCGGTATGGATCGGTGAAAATGCCGTTTATTTCGGGGATGATCAATACTTTGGACATGGGATAGGAATAAAATCGAAGGAAGAAATGATAAGAGCTTTAAATACATTAAGAAAACCGAATGCCCAGAAGTCGGCTTATTTACTATCACAATATAGTCGTCTTGATTTTCTTTATTTATCGCAATTTTCCTATTAAATGAATTCGGTTTGTAGTCATGCCTGAAGCTAAAAGGGAAATATGTAGTGCACTGGGCGCCTTCTTTTGCAAAATACTCGATCAGAAAAGATTTTCTTGAAAATGGGTTTATTACCTAGCTGTTTTATGATGTATTTGAATAGTCTATAAATGGAAACACATTTTACTAAATAGGGGAGGAATATGACGTGTATCAAGTGCCCAATATGATCCGCACTTCCAATCATGACCTTCGAATAAGAAGACCGTTTGGCTTTAGGCCATTTGGCTTCAGACCATTCGGCTTTGGCTTTGGATTTCCGTTAGGTTTTCTTGGTGGGTTAGCAGCTGGTGCTTTGATTAGTCCGCCATTCTATCCGTATTATCCACCATACCCTTACTATGGTGGCTTCTATTAAAGTTAGCGGAAATCTACTGAAATAGCTTCTAATGCTATTTCAGGCTCTACATAGAAATGAACCACGTATTGAATATAAGCAAACACTTTAACTTTTAATTTAAACATGATAGTCTATCAGTAACGCAATATATGGATGTGAAGAAAATTGAGTGGTAATGAACAACTTGAAAGAGCACGGGAAAGAGTAATCGATGCGATCGCTCAAAATATTAATTTGTACGGAGTAACTGAATCTGTTGGCAGACTTTATGGTTCCCTTTATTTTCAGGAAGAACCGATGACATTGGATGCGATGAAAGATGAGCTTGGAATGAGCAAAACTAGCATGAGTACTTCTGTAAGAGGTTTAATGGAATTAAAGATGGTGGAAAAGGTTTGGAAACGAGGAGAGCGAAAGGATTTATATCGTGCCGAAATGGATTGGTATCAGACCTTTAGTGATCTTTTTACAATAAAGTGGCGTGCAGGGGTGACAGCCAACATAAATGCGATTGAAAAGTCGAAGAAAGAATTATTTGAGCTTTTCAATAACGACTCCCTCGATGATGAGGTTCGATTGGAGGTAGAAAAGATGTTAGCTAAATTAGACTACGCTTTAGAATATTATGATTGGCTACAACGTTTAGTTAACAGCTTTGAGTCAAAAGAGATTTTTAATTATATTCCTAGGAAAACAGAGGACACAGACTGACTTTCAGTCTGTGTTTTTTTTGGAAAGGTTTTGGGAATGTCGGTTATTTGGCAAAGACTCATTTCATGTGAAACGAATCCCCCACGAAATGAGCTCAAACCTCATTGTTTCAATTAAATTGTATAACAATGCTAATGGCTTGCTCTTTTAATGGGGGCTCCCCTTTGGCTTACTGTTTGTACATCGCTAGGCAGTAAGCAATTTACGCTTTAATTATGCTGCGGTTGCCACTCTGCATTTTGTTTTTTCTTTAGGTAGTTGTCCGCTATTATTTCGTGTGAAGGGCCTTATTTTTGTGGTGTATTTACCTAAAAAATGTGCGTTTGTCTATTCCCATATTTTATCGAAGTGAATAGGATATATTGACTCACAATAAGGAGGTCTAAAATATGTCAGCTGAATACGGGTATGGCGGCGGTTTTGCCCTATTAGTAGTACTGTTTATTTTATTGATTATCATCGGTGCTTCTTGGGGTTACGGCGGATTTTATTAATGAATAAACGAACAATAAAGGAGGAGATTGAATGCCATACGGATATGGTTACGGTGGCTACGGTTACGGCGGCTTTGGTGCCGGCTATGGTGGCGGCTTCGCTTTAATTGTAGTTTTATTCATCCTATTGATTATTGTTGGAGCAGCGTGCTTTAAGTGGTAAGCGGAAAAAAGAAGGTGGAGGAAATTTAAACTGGCACCTATGTCAAGGACACAATAAAAAAAGAGATTAAGCAACTAGAAGATGATTCCTATATTGAATAGGGGTCATCTTTTTTAAGTCCCACTGATATCGATAGTTGTTATAGTAAAC
>NZ_JARGEJ010000890.1:0-288 GCF_029211245.1 Robertmurraya sp. DFI.2.37
GACGAACCCCGCCGCCTGCACGGCGTCCTGCGTGTTCGCCAGCTGCCGCCAGTCGCTGAACACGACGGCCGAGGACCCCGGCTCGAGGATGCGCAGCGCCTCGCACATCCACAGCGTCGACCAGAGCCTGAAGCTGCGCTCGTCGCGCGCGTCGCCGGCGAACTCCGAGAGCGGTGCCGATCCGCTCTGCTGGTACTTGGTCGACGTGCCGGCTTTTCTGTCCGACCTCGTCGCGCCGCCCGAGCAGTACGGAGGGTCCGCCAGCAGCATGCCGCAGCTTTCGCTCGG
>NZ_JARGEJ010000891.1:0-288 GCF_029211245.1 Robertmurraya sp. DFI.2.37
GCCCGAAAAAAGAAAGCAACGCATATTCTTCCAATGAACTATCATTAGTAGCTGTTGATTTATCTCCAGAACCTAATTCATACAAATAATTATTAGGAAACGTATTTCTATAACCTTCCAAACCTTTATTATTAGATTGCTCCACAGAAGTACCCGCCAATAACTTAAAGGTATGATTTTTAATTTGTTTTTCATAAGTAGCTAATGCTTCAAAGGTAGTATACGTATTATTTGCAGTCCATACATTTAAAGTAGCGGGCCCCACTGTCTTACTATCATCAAAATAAG
>NZ_JARGEJ010000892.1:0-288 GCF_029211245.1 Robertmurraya sp. DFI.2.37
GGTAACTCCACGATCTATTTGTTTGGTGATTCCTTCGGCTATTTCATCATGTTTACGCGAGAAAATAAGGAACTGTACGGATTGGCGTGAACTGTTTATAACATAATCAATCACAATGCTCATAATAAACAATACACAGAAACCAAACAACACCCGTTTCCAGTCATGGAATATGAAATAACAGGAGGATATGATGACAATATCACAATACATCATCATGCGGCCAAGGGTTACATCTTTATATTTATTGATAATCCAGGCAATGATATCCGTTCCGCCGGTACTTCC
>NZ_JARGEJ010000893.1:0-288 GCF_029211245.1 Robertmurraya sp. DFI.2.37
GGAGGGAGATACTCCGGCAATTTGCCGGATATGCATGGTTTGGAAGAAAGTTGTGTCGGTAGGGATGTGTGCTATAGAATTATGTTGGATACTACCGTCTGTTTGTCGGATAGGAAGTTCACGAAGCCAACAGTAAAGTACAGAACTCATGGAAAGACTTATAGACTCTATTCCATCCATTTGTTTCAGTTCCTGATAAAGCGGAAACAGAGGAAGGGTGCCACTCCCTATTTCTATTGTATTTTCGTAATGGTATGCACGGGATTTGATTAAATCCATTTGTTTTTG
>NZ_JARGEJ010000894.1:0-288 GCF_029211245.1 Robertmurraya sp. DFI.2.37
TACAAAGACAAGTTACAAGTATCTGCCAGCCAGTTGCGATGAATAGCCTTGTGATGAATCAAAATACAAAAAGGGTTGTCTTTATCCCGTTTGTTCTCCATCCAGTCTATGGCATCATCAGTAATGATATTGGTTATATACCCATGTTTTTGAATGGTGTCATTGTCTTGCGTAATAAAATCCGGATTATAGTAATCACCTTGTCCGGGTACAATCTCCCAATAATTGAAACCTGTGGGCAGACTCTCTAAGTGCCATTTTCCGATAAGGGCGGTCTGGTATCCGGCC
>NZ_JARGEJ010000895.1:0-287 GCF_029211245.1 Robertmurraya sp. DFI.2.37
GTTAAAGAACCAGCCACCTTTGGACATATCATCCCTTTGGTTTCACTATAGGCATTAAATACTCCCCACCTATACGCAGGTGGGGAGTATTTGTCGCTTAACTAAATATTAATTGATCATACCTATAATACAAGAAAAAAGACTAACTCTGAATCGAAATAGAGTCAGTCCTTTGACTGAATTTGTTTTTGAAGAGCTCATTCAAGAAAAAGCGGATCAGTATCCACAAATCAAAGGGAAAAAAGTTGCTTGGGTCAACTTCTCAGCTCAAGACATGTCCAAGCTGC
>NZ_JARGEJ010000896.1:0-287 GCF_029211245.1 Robertmurraya sp. DFI.2.37
CTCCCAGATCGCTTTTGCTACACCACTTTCCTCATTTGTAGCTGTGACAAAATGGCATTGAGCTTTAACATAATTGTCTGCATTCCCCATAGCAACCGCTCTTCCAACCCTTTGAAACATCGATAAATCATTGTAATTGTCACCAATCGCCATCGTTTCCATGAGCGAGATTCCTTTTTCTCTTGTAAAATGATCTAAAGCAATTCCTTTTTGCGCTTCTACGCCATTAATCTCTAAATTTTCTTTCCCAGAAGAACTTAAAGCAATTCCCTCTATTTCTTTTAGCT
>NZ_JARGEJ010000897.1:0-287 GCF_029211245.1 Robertmurraya sp. DFI.2.37
CTCCTTTCCCCATTGAAAAAAAGGCTAATGTAAGCGCTATACAAAAAATGTATCGCCGTACATTCATCGTGAAAACGCTTGCTGTAGTCTGTAGCGGGAGATATCGCGACGAGTGCTTTTTGCATTCCTCTATTGGCATTAGTGGACTCAAAGCAAATCAGAAGCTTATCCGACACATTTAGAAGGATTATGTATCAAAAGAGAAAAAGGACTAGATTTTTCTCGATTTATTCAGTTCTTCTTAAAAGTTTCGTCACTATTTGTTCATAATTACGGGATAAAATTTG
>NZ_JARGEJ010000898.1:0-287 GCF_029211245.1 Robertmurraya sp. DFI.2.37
ATTTGTACGGAGTAACTGAATCTGTTGGCAGACTTTATGGTTCCCTTTATTTTCAGGAAGAACCGATGACATTGGATGCGATGAAAGATGAGCTTGGAATGAGCATAACTAGCATGAGTACTTCTGTAAGAGGTTTAATGGAATTAAAGATGGTGGAAAAGGTTTGGAAACGAGGAGAGCGAAAGGATTTATATCGTGCCTAAATGGATTGGTATCAGACCTTTAGTGATCTTTTTACAATAAAGTGGCGTGCAGGGGTGACAGCCAACATAAATGCGATTGAAAAG
>NZ_JARGEJ010000899.1:0-287 GCF_029211245.1 Robertmurraya sp. DFI.2.37
ATGAATATGGGACCAGGACCTAGTGTTGCTGGGGCATTCTCGCCTGCTCCAGGGCCAATGCTCAGACAAGTAGCGGGTGCCTATTCACCAGGATCAGCCCCTGGTCAAGTAGCAGGTGCATTTGCTCCAAACATGCCTGCTCCTGGATCACCAGGATTCCGTAAACCAGGATTTGGGCGTTAAAATTTGCTAAACCACTCCCAATCTAGAAGACCTCACCAAAAATTGGTGGGGCAACATTTCATTCCCATCTAATTCATCCCGTATTTCCCCAACAATTTCAGATA
>NZ_JARGEJ010000009.1:0-124825 GCF_029211245.1 Robertmurraya sp. DFI.2.37
CCTGTTCGGGCCTTACATGCCTCCAACTCTTCTCGCCTTTTCTTTGGAGCTCTATCGTCGAGGCAACTCGTCGTTCATTCATGGATGCTTTGCTCGTGGCTGTGGTTTTACCATTAAACTACACCCGTATTTTTATTGTAATTATACTAAATTCTTTCTTCCCCTGTTCGGGCCTTACATGCCTCCAACTCTTCTCGCCTTTTCTTTGGAGCTCTATCGTCGAGGCAACTCGTCGTTCATTCATGGATGCTTTGCTCGTGGCTGTGGTTTTACCATTAAACTACACCCGCATAAAACGACTTAGTAAATTTTATTTCAAAAATAATAACATAGAACAATATATCACTGTTTTTTTTCGACGTCAATAGAGTTTACGGAAGAAATGTCGAAAAATGATGGGTTTCGCGCTTATTTCTGTGATTATTGAAAATATTGTGACAATATTTTAAAATAAGATTTAGTAATATTGACACAGGTCAAACGGAGGATGCGATACATGACTTTGCTAAAAGGATTGCTCATAAATCTTCTTGTGATTCTAGTTTTAGTTTTATTTTATAATATGGTGGTAGTAAATCAACAAAAGAGGATTTCACCGCATTTTCAGAAGTCGGTTCTTGCATTTTTTTCTTCTATATTAATTATTTTAAGCCTGTTATTATCCACTGCTATTGAGGATAACTTTGCTTATGACCTTAGATTTATCCCTTTTCTATTAGGAAGCCTTTACGGCGGTAAAAAAGTAACACTATGGTTAGGAGCACTCCTTATTTCAGCACGAATTCCAATTGGTGGGGATGGAATTTGGTTAACAGTCTTGCTAGTTATTTGCTTTAGTATTATTTTCATCCCCCTCTCTTCTCGGTTCGAAGAAAAATCAATAAAATGGAGATTGTTTTCCACTACTTTTCTGGCATTTCTATATTCCATTTTGGCATTATTAATCCCATCATTCTACTACAGTTTTTATAATGTCGAGACTTTTATTATTTATTCCTTTGTACTCACATCTGCAACTTTTTTTGTAACCTATCTTACTGAACTACTGAGAACAGCATATATATTACAACAAAAGGCTATAAAAAACGAAAAAATGGAAATTGCCAGCCATCTAGCGGCAAGTATAAGTCATGAAGTTCGCAACCCGTTAACATCTATAAAAGGCTTTCTTCAATTAATTTTAGAACAGAGGGATGTTCCAAATAAATGCAGACTCTATGCTTCACTTGCTTTGGACGAAGCATCACGGACGGCGGATATCATTGATGACTACCTTACTTTTGCCAAGCCTCATCCAGAAAAACTTCACGCACTTGAGATTGATAAAGAAATTTTGCAATGCAAAGACTTGATTTCTCCATTAGCAATACAACATTCAGTTGATATAAAAATTGTTTTTTTTCATACTGATAAAATCAAAGGAGATCCTCATAAATTTCGGCAGGTTTTACTGAATATATGTAAAAATTCAATCGAGGCTATGCCCACTGGAGGGACACTTACAATTGTCACTGCTACTAAATACAATGAAACTTTCATTCATATTACCGATACCGGTCTAGGGATGAGCCCCGATCATCTCGCTCGCTTGGGTGAACCCTATTTTTCGTTAAAAGAGCAGAAAGGCACCGGACTCGGGATGATGGTAGTCTTTCGAATTGTTGAAGGAATGGGTGGCAATATTAAAGTAAATAGTGAGGAACAAGTTGGAACCTCTATTACATTAAGCTTTCCATCCTTTGCATAAAATATCGGCAATTGTCTCTACACCGTGCCAAGAGTTTGCGTATTAATTCGATTTTTTTGGAAATTCCTCTTAAAGCCGTTGTGCAAAAAGAGCAGCCTCTGAGATGCTCTTTTTGCACAACGGCAATCTCTCATAGAAGGACCGCATCCGTCTTATTTATTGCCTCGGGGCAAATAATATCACCATCACACCAACGATGCAAATCGCCCCTCCCAGCCAATCGTATAAGTCAGGCGTTTTCCGATCAATTCCCCATCCCCAAAGGATCGAAAGAACAATAAAAACGCCACCATAAGCTGCATATACCCTACCAAAAGTAGGGAAATTCTGAAAAGTAGCTATTACTCCGTATAACGCAAGCGCCAGTCCACCTAAAATACCTAAATAAAAAGATTTGCCTTCACGTAGCCATAACCATATTAAATAGCCTCCTCCAATTTCTGCAAGACCTGCTAAAAGAAATAAAATAAATGCCATTTTCGAACCCTTTCCTTACCATTAAATCGACTTCTCCCTTACTCATTATGACAGATATGTGAAAGATGGAAAACGTATTGATCTTTTCATAAATTGATTATACTCTGTACAATTATCAATAAGAGGAGCGCGAAAGTCATGATCAAAATTGCATTTTCCTTTGCTGGTGGATTTATTCTTGTATTTCTTGAAGCATATATTGTGTTAATATTTAAAGGTTATCATTCTATCGACTTTGGAGGAATGCAACCTTTTTTAAATGTATGGATCATGAATTTTTTCCTTCTCTTCTCCATTTTTACCCATATTGAAATGTGGAGAAATGAACAGGGTAAGACGCACAGAACTACTCGATAAACTTGCTTTAATGAACAAATACTTACCACTAGAAATATTTTCAAAAAAGTATATAGTTAAAGAAAGACGTTTTTTAAAGACCTTAGTTATTTAACTATGTATCTTATTAGAAAAATGTGGTGATAACATGAAACTTGGCAGAGCTGCTAATAAGAAGAAACAAATGGAAGAAAGAATCTATGAAGCGGGAATGACACTTTTTCAAGAAAAAGGCGTGGCAAATACAACACTGCAAGAAATTTGTCAATTAGCAGGTGTATCAAAAGGAACTATTTTCAATTATTTCTCTTCGAAGGAGGACATAGTTGCAAAATTTGGACAAAATCAAATTAAGGTATTACGAGAATTTGCTGAACAACTCCCAGATTCGATGAATACAAAGGAAAAAATTATAGCTGTTCTTATGGAAGATATACGTGGTGTTAAGGAATCTGCTTTTAGTGCCAAAGCTGCCTTAAAGGGGATCTCTGAAGGTGGAGAAAAGGTTTACGAATTAGAATCTAAAAATCGCCGCGACTTAGCAAATATTTATGAAAATATTTTAAAAGAAGGACAAAAAACAAATAGTGACTTAAACACTTCTTTGGTGTCAGACTTAATCGTCAGCATTTACTTTCATGTCCTAAATAAACACTTTTACCACAATGATCAACGTGATAAGCTTGAAACAACGATCATTGCTTCACTTGAAGTTATCTTTGATGGCATTAAATCGCATATAAAAGCATAATGTGATAAACCTCCTCTTTTGTTGACCACTTGCCTTACTCCAAGATTTTGTGCCCTAGAACCACCGAAACGTTCACTTCTATATACGCATTCACTTCAAAATAGAACAACGTCTAGGGCTCTGTATTCGCTTTTTTACGTATCAAATCTTAAATTTGCGTCGCTCCCCTTTTATTTCACTTAAAAGTAGTTGCATGAAATAAATAGCGTTAGGATGATGTTCTCTTGTCCTGTAATATTCTCGCTTACTAACTCTTCATTAGTCCCGTCTATCTCTAACAAAGCTCCGCAATTTATCTGTATAGTTCATCGCCGTTACCATAAAATAACTACATACTGATTAATTAACATTCTATTGGAGGTAAGTGCTTTGGGAACTGCTAAAAGTAAGCAACAGTTAACCACTGCAGAAATATCAGCACTTTGGCTGCAGTATTTAGGCGATAGCATGGCGATTTGTATGTATAAATACTTTTTGAAAATTGTTGAAGATCATGAAATCAAATCGATAATAAAATGGTCATTGCGTTTGGCCGAAAAACATATTGTAAACATTGAGGAATTCCTAAAAAATGCCGACTTCCAAATTCCTGTTGGATTTACTGAAAATGATGTCAATTTAAAAGCTCCACGCCTATTCTCAGATCAATTTCTCTTATTTTATTCTTATATTATGACCATTCACGGATTAACTGCTTACAGTTTAGCTATAACCAATTCGCAAAGAGTGGATATTCAAAATTATTATTTTGACTGTCTAGAATCATCTAAAGAACTATTTCAAAAGATTGTAAAATTAGCTGAACAACAACCAAAATATTCCCCAGTTCCGATTATTCCTTCTCCTAACGGAACTGAATTTACCAGTTCGACCGGTATTTTATCCAATTTAATTGGTGACAAAAGACCGCTCAATATTAACGAAATAAGCAATCTTTTCTTTAATTCAAAAAAGACCGGCTTTGTGAGAACTTTAAGTTTGGCCTTCAGTCAAGTAGCAAAAACAGAAGATGTCCGTGACTTTATGTTAAAAAATGTAAAACTAGCAAATAAGGATGCCGAGACTTTTAATACGATATTAGAGCAGGATCATCTCCCAATTCCTGAAAAATGGGATGCTGAAATTACAAACTCTACTACAAGTCCATTTTCTGATAAATTAATGATGTTCCATGCCGCCTTTCTCGTAAATACTGCCCTCTCCTACTATGGTGCTTCATTAGGAGCTAGCCTTAGAACAGATATTATCTTAAATTATAAAAAAGTTTTTAACCACGCTATGCAGGCTGGAGCTATTTGCTATAACATTATGGTGAAGCACGGCTGGCTTGAAAAACTTCCTGAGGCAATCGATCGTGAATGTTTAGCAAATAACAAAAAATGAAAGATAACCAGTCAATATGAAAAGGCAACCACATTTAATCGAGTGGTTGCCTTTTCATATTATTCATATAATCCATAAGTTTTATTTACATCTTGGATAAAGATAACACCATTTCCAGGCTCATCAATTTTAAGTTTCTTTTGGATGGAAGAAACGATCGCATCTGTACTTTCCTTTTTTGACAAAATTAATACCATTTCTTTTTCTGGTTCAATATTCATTGAAAATAATTTACTCGTTTCATGAATACCAGATCCTCTTGCATTAATAATGGTGCCTCCTTTAGAACCTGCTTCGGTTGCGGCGTCAATAACGTCCCCTGCATTTCCCTTTTCCACTATAACGGTAATAGCATGATACATATTTTCTTCTGCACCTCTACCTTCATTTAATTGAGCACTCTTGCAGCTTCTTGCACCAATAACGCGACCAACAGAGGTTGTAAAGGCAATACCTTGATTCGGCTTTGTGAATTTGAATTTATGCGCCAGTTGTTCAATAACTTGACTCACTGTATCTTTATTAGAAACCATAATTACAATCTCTTTTCTTATATCGTTTATGGCTAACATTTCCAAGAGGCGGTTTTTTATAGTCCCTTTTCCTAGTATAACAGTTCCTCCTGAAATCCCATGCTTCTTTGCTGTTTGCATGATCTTGCTTCCTTTGCCAAAATCAACAATGATACAAACCTGTTCAAAGATGTTCATTTCAGAATTACTGGACATTTTTCACCACTCCTCTCTTCTTTGATTTTAATTTAAAGATAAATCCAACGATTTGTAAAGTAATTAAAGGCGTTAACGCGACCATAGCTATCATTCCAAAACCATCGACAAGAACATTGGCTCCTTCCATCGCTTCCGCTGCACCTTGGACAAACGCTAATATGAAAGTAGCAGTCATTGGTCCTGATGCCACTCCGCCAGAATCAAAAGCAATCCCTACAAATAACTTAGGAACAAAATAGGTCATTCCAATTGCCAAAATATAACCTGGAAGAAGATAATGCCAAAGCTGAAGCTCAGGAATAAGGATTCTTAACATGGATAATGCTACGGCAGCTCCTACGCCAATACAAAGGGAAAATAGTACCACTTTTCTCCTTACATACCCACTCGTTACATCTTCTATTTGATGCGTTAATACATGGACTGCTGGTTCGGCCAAGATTGTCACGAGCCCTAATACAAATGCGACAATAATAAGATATGCTTTATTATCCAAAGAGGCAATAGACTGGCCGATCGCTCTTCCAACGTCCATAAACCCAGCATTCACACCAACTAAAAAGAAAACAAGACCAATAAATGTGAATACTAATCCGGTGACAATTTTCCTTACCTCTTTTTTCGACATTTTAAAGGAAAATTTCTGAAATAAAAGAAAAATAATCAGAATCGGAAGCAAAGCAATAATAATCTCTTGTGCAATGACCGGAAATTCATGTAGAAATGGCCCCAGTATTGAATAAGATTGCTCATCATGTTCTTCCAAGCTGCCTGTAATTTTATCCGACTTTGATATAATATTCATAATCATAACGGAAATGATTGCCCCTGTTGAAGCTATAGCTACAAGGCCAAAGCTATCTTTTTCAGACGCTTTGCTATCCTTTTTCATAGCAGATACCCCTAGGGCAAGGGCTAAAATAAATGGTACGGTTAGCGCGCCAGTTGTTGCACCAGAAGCATCAAAGGAGATCGCTAAAAATTCGGGAGTTGTAAAAAATGACAACATAAGAATGATTATGTATAAAACCGTTAATAGTTTGTATAGGGGGAAGTTGTAAACAATTCTGACTAGTCCTGTAGCGATAAGGGCGCCTATTCCGATCGAAACAATAATGACAATGCTCATTTTTGTAATAAGGCCTGATGTAACAAAATCGACCTGTCCAGCTAAAATATGTAAGTCTGGTTCGGCAATTGAAATAAAGAAACCGAGCAGCAAACCGGCAATCATGATAATCCACACTTTGTTTGTCTTTGCTAATGCTTTCCCCATTAGCTGACCAATTGGAGTTATTCCAATATCAACGCCGAATAAAAAGATGGATAAACCGATAATAATCAACATCGCACCAATTGTAAATCGGATAATTAATGTTGGACTATCAAGAGGAGTTAGTGTAAAGTTCAGGATCAAGACAATTACGGTGATCGGAAGGACGGCATATAAAACTTCCTTAAACTTGGAAATTAGAACATTCAAATAGAGCTCATTCCTTTCATGCATTAATTGAGTGTGCTAAGTGACAAAAATAAGTAATGAAGGTCGATTCACAATATGAAAAGGGTATTCGAACTTACTAAAATAGAAGTCTGCTTAACTGACAGATTTCACAAAAGATTCATTTAACTATGAAGAAAAAAATAATCCATCTTTATTATCGCATAAAGATGGATTATCTTAATAATATTATGTCCCTATTTACATCCATGACACTGAATAAAACGTTCATTTTAATAGGTTTCTGGCAATTGTAAGATCCAGTTAATCCAACCCATAACGGTCGATGCCCTTCTGAAATAAGTACTCTCTTTATGAACATTATACAACTGGGAATTTTTCATTATCTCTACGACTCGGGCCTTTTCTGGTAGGCTTCCCTTTTCAAAATACTCGGCTAATACTTGCTTAAAAGGCTCATGGCTAAGAATAGCTTGGGTCAATCTCAAGAATTTTTCTTTTGTCTTCAGCCCCATACTCTCTCTACCAACCCGAGTCAAGCGAAACATCACCTGCTTATTCTCATCCTTGTACGTTTCGATTAAACCAAGATACATACCAGCTCTTGTATAATAGCTCGTTTGCCTTTCATCAAAAGCATAATTTAAGGTAATTTGCTCCTTACTTAGATCATTCTCCACCAATAACCCTAATAAGTCCACAACTCTCATAAATGAATCTGCCTGAGGAAATGGAATCTCGGGCTCTGGAACGATTTGTGCAGAACGAAATACTCTAATAATATCATCTTGTACAATACCTTCATGAGCGATAATAAAATCCTTCTGCTCGACTAGCTTTAATGAATTATAGCGATTCGGGTCAGTAAATTCATATATAAAAAAACTAAAGATATCATTAGAATAGGTAAAGAACACAGGAGTTACCTTTTTATTCGTCTTCTCTTTCCATAAACGGTAAGGATAATAGAGCTGCCTTACCAAAAAATCATCAACCGTCTCATTTTTCGCTTCCACAATCATGAATTGATGTTCACTCTCATAACCACCATCAATTTCGATTTGCGAGTTTTTTATCTCGATAAAACGGTCCATCCCCTGTTTCGTTTGAATATGAAAGCTAAATTCTTTCGATGACATTCTCCCTGAAATCGTTTGGTAGGATGACTCTCCAAGAATCCTTTCCATCATTCCGGTCACATGGGCGCAATGGAGAGCCGAGCTTTCCGAATAAAGATTTGTAGGGTCAATTGTCGTGATCATACTTGGTAAATCTACCTGAATCGGCTTAAGCCTTGAATTATAGCTCACTTTTTCATAAACATTAAATTCTCCAATAATATAGCTAGAGCGAGAGAGAGGTAAAATCGACAAACCATGTTCTTTAAACAACTTTGGCAAATGGCTAAAGTGGTCAAACTTAGCCATCAGCCTTGGCTCTCGAACCTCTTTGATTTCTTTTGCTTGAATTTCAAAAAAGCCCTCCTGCTGAACTTTTTGGAGAATACGGTGCCGATCAAATAAGATCTCCCAAGCTCTATCTGTTTTCGTTTGGCTCATAATTCATCACCAGCACTTCATCAATTTTTCCCCGTTTCGATGCGACAGAATTAATGCTTCTTGTTGCTGCCACAATTTCAATGTGGAACTCCTGATAGATCTCTTTAATAAAGTCTGTCGCTGAATTACTTAATAAAAACTTGCACCCTTTTTTATTTAAGTGGACACAAAGATCGCGCAATCTTATTTGATCTTCTCTTCTAAAACCATCTAAACTATAGCTAGTAAAAGAAGAAGTATCAGATACTGGATCATACGGCGGATCAAAATAGACAAAATCGCCCTCTTTTGCAGCCTCAACTACCTTCTCAAAATCAGTGTTTAAAATCGTGATTTCACTCGTACTTAAGTAATGATGAACAGCGCGAAGCACCGGTTCATTAACAATTTGCGGGTTTTTATACTTTCCAAAAGGGACGTTAAATTGCCCCTTACTATTTACTCGATATAAACCGTTAAAGCATGTTTTATTTAGATAGATCATTCTCGCTGCTTTTTCCACCGGAGAAAGCTTGCTATAGTCTTCCCCATTCCTATCCAGATTACGTATTTCATAAAAATAGTCGCTATTATTGCCATCGTCATGCTTTTGTAATTCTTCAATTAACTCATCTACATGATTCATCACAACTTGATAGACGTTCACAAGTTCAATATTAATATCATTAAAAACAGCCTTCCTCGGCTGTAAATCTAACAGAACTGCTCCCGCCCCAATAAACGGTTCATAGTAAGTATCGATATCAGTTGGGATATATTTTCTAATCTCAGGAAGTAACTGTCGCTTCCCGCCAGCCCATTTCAAAAAAGGCTGAGGTTGTATCTTTTTCACTGCTTTTTCCATGTTGATTACAACTCCTCAAAATACGAACACAAATTCTACAACTTATCATATCATGAACACTTAAACAAAGAAATTGGAAAAGTAACAAGCCCATAAGAGAATATATCATTTTTATTGTGCGTAACTCCGTTCAATCTATGATTTAATAAAACTATAAACTTTGGGGAGCTGAAAACATGAACACGACTGTAATAAATGAACTGAAAACCGTACAAGATTGGAAACAAGCTTTTCCTGTTATGAAACAGCTTAGAACCCACTTAAATGAAGAAGAATATCTGCAACTCATTGGAGAGGCAGCAGAAAAAGAAAACTATAAAATGTTCGCCCTCCTCGAAAATGAAACGATCGTAGCCGTTGCTGGAATCATGCCGATGATTACTCTTTACAACGGAAAATTCATTTGGGTATGCGATTTGGTAACCGATTGCCATCACCGCTCAAAAGGATATGGCGAGGCTCTTCTTAACCATGTACATCAATGGTCAAAGGACAATGGGTATGATGTCATTTCTCTCTCTTCCGGATTACAAAGACATGATGCCCATCGTTTTTACGAAGAAAAAATGGATTATGCAAAAGTAAGTTATGTTTTTTATAAAAAGCTCCGCAAAAATGAACTATAAGGGAACATTGTGTTTCAAATACTTGTTGTCTGAATTTAAATCTGCTATGCTTTCTATAATTGAATAGGATTTCCTTCGGGGTCGGGTGCAATTCCCAACCGGCGGTGATGAGGGGTACCTCTTAGTCCGTGACCCGGTTTCATTCATTTGAAAACGGTGGATTTGGTGAAATTCCAAAGCCGACAGTAAAAGTCTGGATGGGAGAAGGAATGGATTAATTGTTCAAAAATGCTGTTTTTTGACGTTTATTTGTGATGCCTTTTTCTCCCTTACTAACACTATTTAGTAAGGGAGTTTTTGTTACAATGGAGATTTTTTTATAGAAAGGAGCCATTTTTATTTGTAATGAATGATTGTGAATATATGAACATAGCACTTTCTTTAGCTCACGCTACTTTGGGTCAAACAAGTCCCAATCCGAGTGTCGGCGCTGTGTTGGTGAAGGATGGAAGATTAGTAGGCACCGGTGTCCATCTAAAAGCTGGTACTCCTCATGCAGAAGTTCATGCGATTCAAACAGCTGGCAATGATGCAAAAGGCGCAGTCATGTATGTTACTCTAGAGCCTTGTAGCCACTATGGGAAAACCGCACCTTGTGCTGATCTAATCATTCAATCAGGGATTAAAAAAGTATTTATTGCAGCGCTAGACCCAAATCCACTTGTTTCAGGCAAAGGACTTGAAAAGCTAATTCAGGCTGGAATTGAGGTCGAGGTTGGTTTATGCAAAGAAGAAGCTCTAAAGTTAAACGAAAAGTTTTTTCACTTTATTCAAACGAACACTCCATTTGTAACGATCAAAGCTGGCATTTCATTTGATGGCAAAACAGCAAGTAAAACAGGTGATAGTAAATGGATTACTTCCCCTGAATCACGTCAAGATGTCCATAAACTTCGTCATGAGCATGACGGAATTTTAGTAGGAATCAACACGATCCTACAAGATAACCCTCTTTTAACCACCAGACGACCCCAAGGTGGAAAAAATCCCATTCGAATTGTTTTAGATTCAAAACTAAATATGCCAATATCAGCAAATGTCGTACAAGATCGCTCAACAAAAACGATTATTTTTACAGGCAATCAGCATCATATTGCTCGTAAAAAAGAACTAGAAGACTGCGGCATCACCATTGTCGTTCAAGAAAATCCGCAAATTTCCATTAAGGAGGTTTTGAAAACATTAGGTGAATTAAAGCTCATGTCCGTCTTAATCGAAGGTGGTTCAGAAGTACACGCTTCCTTTATAGCAGAAAAGGCCTTCCAACAAATCATTGCCTATATCGCACCAACAATCATTGCTGGGAAAAATGCGATTCCTTTCATAGGAGGGCTTGGCGCTAATTTTGTAAAAGATGGAACACATCTTCAATTCACTGCGGTCGATCAGCTTGGACCAGATCTGAAAATCACGGCAAAACCTCTTGCTAAGGAGGAAACGTAATTATGTTTACTGGAATCATCGAGGAATTGGGCTCGATCCAAAATATTCATGCGAGCAAAAATACGCTCGTACTGACGTTGCAAGGAAGAAAGGTAATGGAAGATTTAAAAATCGGCGACAGTATCGCAGTCAATGGCGTCTGTCTAACAGTGATCGATTTTACCCATACTTCCTTTTCAGTTGATGTCATGCCAGAAACCTATAAAAGCACGTCTTTATCAACGTTGCATAAAGGCTCGTTAGTAAATCTAGAACGGGCACTCACTGCCAACGGCCGTTTAGGAGGGCATTTTGTAACTGGTCATGTAGATGCCGTTGGACAGATTATAAAGCGTGAACATAAAGAAAACGCCATTTACATTGAGCTTACTTTTCCAATTGAATTTGATCATCTCGTTTTAAACAAGGGCTCGATTGCCCTTGATGGGACATCACTCACCGTCTTCGGGAACAGGCATGGCCACTTAACCGTCGCACTGATTCCCCATACAGCGAAGGAAAGTGTGATTGGTCATAAAAAAATCGGCGATCAAGTCAACATTGAATTCGATATGCTCGGAAAATACTTATTTTCCTTTTGGCAATCAAGAGAGGATAGACAACTTTCAATTAACTTCCTCAAAGAAAATGGTTTTCTGTAGATTCACTATGAAAGGGGCAATTAATAGCATGTTCCATACAATTGAAGAAGCAATAGAGGATTTAAAAGCAGGAAAGATGATAATCGTTTGTGATGATGAAGACCGTGAAAATGAAGGTGACTTACTCGGTTTAGCGGAATATGTATCGCCTGCAATGATCAATTTTATGGCTAAAGAGGGACGAGGGCTTATTTGTATGCCCATTACACAATCGATTGCCAAAAGACTAAAGCTTCCGCCAATGGTTGAGCGAAACACCGACCACCATGAGACAGCCTTCACCATCAGTATTGATTATAACAAAACAACAACGGGAATCAGTGCGTTTGAACGGGCATTAACGATTCAAAAAATACTTGATGAACAAATAGCTGCTTACGATTTTAGAAGACCCGGTCATATTTTCCCTCTCATCGCTAAGGAAGATGGAGTTCTGCGTCGCGCAGGTCACACTGAAGCAGCGATTGATTTTGCTCGATTAGCTGATTCCAAGCCGGCAGGCGTCATTTGTGAAATTATGAAAGATGATGGCACAATGGCAAGGGTCAATGATTTAATCGTGATGGCCTCTAAGTTCAATTTAAAAATCGTAACCATTAAAGATCTGATAGAATATCGACTTAAACACGAATCGTTAATAGAGCGTCATGTTGAAATTCAACTTCCAACCGAGTTTGGCGACTTCAAAGCTATCGGGTTTACGAGTAAAACCGATAACAAAGAACATGTCGCTCTTGTAAAAGGAAATATTGACGGAGACGACCCTATTCTAGTCAGGGTTCATTCAGAATGTTTAACAGGTGATGTATTTCACTCTAAGCGCTGCGATTGCGGTCCCCAACTCCATGCTGCCCTCACACAAATTGAAGCAGAGGGGCGTGGCATTCTCCTTTATATGAGACAAGAAGGGCGTGGCATCGGGTTAATTAATAAATTAAAAGCTTATAAACTTCAAGAGCAAGGCTTTGATACCGTTGAAGCAAATCAAAAATTAGGATTTCAAGCTGATCTACGAGACTATGGAATCGGTGCACAAATATTAAGAAATCTCGGAGTTGAAAAACTGCGCTTACTCACAAACAATCCGCGCAAAATTGCCGGTCTTGCTGGCTATGGTTTAACGATCGTGGAGCGAGTTCCTCTTCAACTACCAAGCAATCAAAACAATATTAATTATTTAAAAACAAAACAGGAGAAGCTTGGACATTTACTCATAATTGACTGAGTTCCAATTAATCATACAAACCTAAGCAAACAACCTGAATAGGAGTGGAAAAAATGGCAAAAATACTTGAAGGCAATTTAGTTGGTACTGGATTAAAAATTGGTATTGTGGTCTCTCGTTTTAATGAATTTATTACAGGTAAATTACTTGCAGGCGCTGAGGATGGGTTGATCCGACATGGGGTTAAAGATGAAGACATGACAGTTATGTGGGTTCCAGGAGCTTTTGAAATCCCTCTTGCGGCAAAGAAGCTGGCTGCTCAAGGTAATTATGATGCCATTATCACCCTCGGAACAGTGATAAGAGGAGCGACACCACATTTTGAGTATGTCAGTAATGAAGTAGCGAAAGGCGTCGCTGCGACCGGGATACAAAGCGGTACACCCATTATTTTTGGCGTTCTGACCACAGATACGATTGAACAAGCGATCGAAAGAGCCGGAACAAAAGCCGGCAATAAAGGTTATGAAGCCGCAGTTAGCGCAATTGAAATGGGGAATCTCTTTAAACATTTTAAGTAAGATGTGTGGGCACTCACTCGTCCACGTTTAATCGATTGCTGTGTTTGCAGTTCCCGCAACGAAAAAACAACAAGTGCAAGTGGGGAACATGAATTAATCATTGCCCACTTGCACTTGTTTTTAGTATATTAGGTCCTTCTTAGTTTTACTTCAGTAGCCATGAAAATGAGTTACTATCATTTAAAAAGTTCAAGCAACCGTGCCCAAAAACCTTTTGGTTCTTCTTTCACTTCTTCATCAGCTTCCGGTTCTTCATATTTTATGCTTTCTGTTTTTAAAACAAATTGTACTGAATTTATTTTCTCATTTTTAGGTGACATGAATGAGATAGGTTCAAAATCTGACTTATCGTATTCAGCCATCATTTGGTCAACCTCTTCCCTCATTTGTTCAGGAATATCATCTGTTGCTTCTTTTAATTCCCCTGTACCATCATGAAGTTCACCAACTCCTGCTTCTAACTCTCCAGTTCCTTTCGATAAATCTGCAATTCCACCGTCAAGCTGATCATAAGAGCTTGATAACTGCCCTACTCCGCTTGCATAACCGACTAATCCAGCATGGAACTTCTTATAATTAGAAGCAAGCTCGCCAACCCCTTTTTGTAATTGGGTCAATGAATTTGCCATGTCTGAACCCTCTAATGAGGAAGAAACTCCTTGCGCCATCGCTTCAAGATGAGCTGCCATCTCTACTAGTCCACTGTTAACCTCAGCAAGTGTTGAATTGACCGCAGTAAAAGCAGCTTTTACTGCTGAATAAGTTCCTTTAGCAGTCTGCGCTGCTGTATACGTATCGATTAATTGCTTCAACAGTGCTGGATCAGCATCGCTTCCGTACAGTTCTTGAATTTGCGCTTCAGATATATCGTGCGTTGGGATCGCAATCATCACACGATCTAATGCGTCATAAGCACCAGCATAATGATCTTTTAATGTAGCCAACCCTTTCGATGTATCCCTCAGACTACCAGCTATTTGCAGAAGTCCTCCTTCCAATTGCTTCAAATCGCCAAGATCGATTTCTTCTGTATTGCCAGTAAGCGAACTGTTTAACATGGCAAGCGCTTGTTCAATTTGTTCGGAAGCACGAACTAACTCGGAGGATGATGCTGCAACAGTCTCCATGCCTTCATGATATGCCGCTGATCCCGTGCGTAAATCTTTCACGCCACTGTTTAATTCCTCAACACCATCATTTAATTCTCCAACCCCATTATGAAGCTCATCAATAGCATCGGTTAAAGACTCCATATCATCGACCATTCCGTCAATATCTGGAGAATCGATTGCCATTGATAATGGCACGGCGGAAATGTCTATCCCCTCTAGTTCAAATTTTACAACATCAGCCTCAACGAGTAGTTCTTCTTCTTTCTCAGGCATTACCGTAAAAGTTATTTGTTTATTTTTTCCTGCATTGGCAAGCATACCGTCAGGAGCTTTAATATTGCTATAAATATCTAAGTCTAAAGATAGAGAGACTTGCAACAAATAATTTTCAAAAAATAGCGGGTCTACTTCATTATTTGCAGAAGTGGCAATCCTAATTTGTACACGCCCAGTTTGCCCTGCCAACTCTTCCGGTGCCATTTCTTTTCCATTCAACAGATACGATACGGAAACATCCCATGGCAAAGAGTGGTCATTGATATTGCCTTGATAATAAAACTTTCCTTCTGGGGCCATGAACTCAACTGCACCATTTGTCTGTTCCAATTTCGTTAAATCCGTTAAATTTTTTAAGTCAGAATAAACACCAAAATCAAAGACTTTACCTGCTTTCTCCACATCTAAAATATTGACAACATATAACTCTTGTCTTTCACCAGTAGCGCTTAACTTTCCATAAACCACTTCATCCTTTGAAGAAACTTTCCCTTCTTCCTGGGAGAGTATTTCATCCGACTTACTTGTATTCGTAGCAGCCGTCACAAGAAAGGAAGGAAGCAACAAAAGAATCGCAACAAAGACAAATAAAAATTTCTTTAATCTCCTCATGATCATTGCTCCTTATAATAATTTGCTTTCCAAGTTGTTTTCGTTATTAATTTGTCAAAAATCAGCAGCATAGCAGGGAGGAAGAACACAACTAAAATAAAGGCAAGCAATGCTCCCCGGCCCAATAATAACCCAATGGAGGCAACAATCGGATTCGTTGAAGTAATCCATAAAATGAATCCCACACTTGATAGAATCGATGCAGAAATTCCAATCGAGAATATCTTTTCATCAACCGTTCTTTTTACCGCTTGGAAAACGGTCATTTCCTTCCTATATTCTTTATAGGCATCCGTCAATAAAATCGCATAATCAACTGTCGCGGCAAGCTGAATAATACTAATAAGTAAATATCCCACATATTGAAGCGGCGAATCAGTAAAGTACGGAACAGATAAATTGATCCATACAGCAGTCTGAATTGTAAGAAGCAATATTACTGGAATTGAAAGCGAGCGGAATGTAACAAAAAGAACAAAAGCAACTGTAGCAATCGTTAAAAGATTAACCAACTTATTGTCTTCTTCCACTGTTTTTTTAATGTCGTACAATGTTACGCTTTCTCCAACAAGATAGACACCGTGCTCATATCGCTCATGTGCAGCCTGTTGAATCTTTTCAATTAATTGAAAGGCCTCATTTCCTTCATTCTTCGTTTCAGTTTGCAAAATAATTCGACTGTAATTCTCTGAGTAAAATTGCTCTGTGATAGATGGCTCTAAATACTCGGGTGGTATCGCTGCACTAACTGTGTTTACATAAGCAAGCACACTGGTTACATGCTTCAATTCTTCCAGTTCATGGACCAATTCTTCCTCTTTCGCAATGTCCCCTTTTGGAACAAGTAAAACAATTGGCGTACTTTCCCCAAACTCTTCTTTAATTTTTACGATGTCAGCTCCCGTTCTTGTTGATTCAGGCTGTTCTCCAATCCCATAAGTGAAGTCCGTTTTACTTTGGGCTAAAAAGGCTGGAACAACTAGTAAAAGAACAACGATAAAACTTAACAGCCTTAGTTTGACAACTGCATTTCCAATCTTTTTAAAACTTGGGAGCAGAGGTTTATGCTGTGTTTTATCAATCCATTTATAAAAAATAAGTGTTAACGCTGGTAAAAATACCATGACACTTATAAAGCTAAGCAAGATTCCTTTGACAAGGTTAATACCTAAATCTGAGCCAATTTCAAATTTCATAAAGGACAACGCAATAAACCCAAAAAAGGTCGTTGAGGCACTTGCCGCAATTGCAGAAAATGATTTTTTCATAGCAAGTTCCATCGCTTCGTGTGGATCCGCTACTTTTTTCCGATAATCTTGAAAGCTATGAAGTAGAAAAATAGCATAATCCAATGACACGGCTAGCTGTAATATCGGCGCGACCGATTGAGTAACAAACGAAACCTCACCGAGAAAAAAGTTTGTTCCCATATTAATTAAGACCGAGACTCCAATCGCCGTTAAAAATAACAGCGGCTCAATCCAAGAAGTTGTTGAAATAACCAAAATAAATATGATAATCGGAACTAATAAAAGAGCCGCGTACAATGACTCCTTCCCCGCCATCGTTTGCTGGGTTGCCGTATTTACTGATTCACCAGCAAGTGCATTATCTTCTCCAATTAACTCGTAGATGGCATTCGTAATTTGCACTTCATCACCTGGACGGATACTGAATAAAAATAATGCCGTACCATCTTTATAATAGGTTTCTACCGTTTCCGCATCCGCCATTTCAAGGGGTGATTTAATATCGATTGCATCATCTAACCATGTAACATCAGATACACCATCAATTGCTGCAAGCTCTTCTTTAAAAGAAAGAGCCTCTTGAAGTGTTACATCCTTTACCATCACGCGATTAGATGGAACGCCACCTGAGAATTCCTGTTCCATAATGTCCAATGCAATCGTTGAGCCAGCTTCTTCCGGCAAATAATCCTTCATATCATAATTAACTGACACCGTAAAAAGTGCAAAGGTACAAATAATAGTCAGGATCATAAATGTAATCGCAACGGATTTTTTCTGTTTGATTATTCGTGCTGCAATATTTATCATCCTTCACCTCTCTTGCCATTTTTTTTTATTCACCATATCATTATAGAAACATGGTGTTGTCTATTCAACAATCAGTTTAATAGCATTTGTAATTTTCCCAACATATTCATCAAATCTGTTGGATAAAATAAAAAATTAGATTCAGACGGTTGACCAACGCTCGCTTTCTTTGTTGCTTCTCCTTCTCCAGTGCTCATTACTTATTTTGGTAACTCCGCTCATTGAAAGCCAAACGTTTTCATTCAGTCTGGAGAGAAACGGCTAACTATCACCTTTGGCTTTACCTACACTCTAGTCATACTTTGTTACTTATCGGTATCGATTTTTCGCTCATTTTCTTTCTCTGGAACTTCAGTAATATTCAAGCTCGTGTGAAGCCAAGGTTTCGCACGAAATGAGTAAAAAAACATTTGAACCATTATCGGGTTTAACTAAACGAAAAATTAAGGGGAATTTCACAATGAATGCAAAATTAGACCGCCGAAAAAAATACACGCGGATGGCTTTAAAAGATGGATTAATCAAATTATTACAAGAAAAGCCGATTTCAGCTATTACCGTTAAGGAGATTTGCGGAATCGCTGATATTAATCGCTCCACTTTTTATTCTCATTACTTAGATCACTATGACCTCCTTAATAAAATAGAAGAGGAAATTATTGAGGATATGGCCGGTTACTTAAATGAATGCACTTATGAAAAGGATGAGGATGATCTTTTACTAATTGAGAGACTGTTAGAATACTTCCATTCAAAACATGAAGTCTGTACAACACTTCTAAATGAAAATATGGACACCACCTTCCAAAAAAAAGTGACCATTTTCGCCCATCAGTCTTTCATGAAAAACTGGAGAGCATCTCACACTCTTGATAAAGAGATTGCTGATTATGTCAGCACTTTTATTATTAGCGGTAGCATTGACGTTATTAGAAAATGGTTGAACAACGGAATGGACAAACCGCCTAAAGAAATGGCCGAAGTGATTAGTACGCTGATTAAAAAAGGATTTTCAGGGTTGTTATAAATAAGCTAACGGAAAATCTTGGTTCATTACGAGTAACACTGAAAAACACGCTCAGATTGGATACTGAGCGTGTCAATTCCAACTCGATAATCACCTTACTAATCTTACTTGCCTAGCTTCCGAAAACGCCAAATTAGCACAGGCGAAATCTTCATCCACTCACAGTCTCCCTTTACTTTATCTGTTTGAATGCTTAGTTTTCAAGGTGCTTTCACACAAAACCTTGCTCAAAAAAGAGTGTCATAAGATAGAGGTCTGTGAAACAGAAAACAAGAAAATTGGTCCATGTAACAAGAAGGTGTCCCAAAGGCTTAATTTTTTGGAAAACGCTTATTTGCTAATCTCTATAAAAATGGTTAATTTTCGCTCCAAAGGATGCTTTCATTAGGCGAATCCTTTTTATCTATCATAAAAAAAGCTGATATCAAAAGTCGGTTTTTCATAACCCTTTTGACACAGCTTCTTTCACAGGCACCATCACCTTAATGCTGCGAATTTGTCCACTTCGAGGTAATGTTTTTGACTTTTAAAGCCGCTTTTGACAAATACTCTTTTCTTTCATTCAACCAAAAAATTAAATCACTTTGTTCCCTTTGTCTCACTTCAATCGTTTTTTCCATCCTTGTTGGGCTTGGTCCACCTTCTAAACTACGTATTTGTACAAAATACTCAGGGCTTAAACATTGTTTTAATTCTTCCTCAGATAAGCTAGAGTGTTTGCCGACTATTTTCATAAATTGATTGTTTAGCAGCTCCATCGTTAAAGAATGCAATGTTCTTTCACCACTTCTCATCAATTCTTTAACAGTGGAACTAACAACATGATGCGCCTGCCTGAAAGACAAACCGTCTTTTCTAACAATCGTGTCAGCTAATTCTGTTACATTTGCAAAGCTCTCTTTCGCCCTCTTTAAAAGGACTTCCTTATTTACTTCCATTGTCAATAATACAGAAGTCAACAAATCATAAATTCCGCCTAATTTCTCAACGGCTTTCCAAATATAGGGCTGCATATCATCTTCCGTATCTACAATATCGCCAAAAGGGGTATTATGAACCATTAATAAGACTGTTTGGCAATCTCCCGCCACGCTTGATAACAATGCTCTCATATGCTCCATCGAAACGGGATTTCTTTTTTGTGGCATAATAGAGCTAATCTGCACATATGGAGCAGAAAGGAGAAATGCACCATACTCTTGCGTTCCCCATAGTAGAAAATCCTGCATTGACCTTCCTAAATTCAATGCAGATAATTGAACAGAAGTTGCAGTTTCAGCAATATAATCGGCTCCAGCTACTGCATCCCATGCATTATCAATCATCTCTTCGAATCCTAACAGCTCTTTCATCCGTTCGCGATTAATGGCAAAGCCTGATGTTGTAAGTGCAGCTGCCCCCATACTGCTGCGATTAACCGTTTTAAAAGCTGCCTGCATTCGATGAATATCTCGTGTCAGAATATCTGTCATAGCATTCAAATAATGACTTAATGTAGTTGGCTGTGCCTGCTGTGTATGGGTATAGCCAATCATCACCGTTTCCTTATGCTCAGCCGTTAATGCAATAAGTGCTTCACGCAGTTTTAGTGCCTTTTCAATTAAAACGAGTAGCTTGGTTCGTAACGTCATTCTATAAATGGCGATTCCCATGTCATTTCGACTTCTAGCAATATGGAGATTTCCTGCAATATCTCCCGCCTCTTCGATTAAAGAATGCTCTACTTCAAAAAATAAATCTTCAAACTCTCCCGTGTAACTGCTCATCTTTATCGTTTCAACATCTAGCTTTTGTACGGCTTTCGCAATCTTTTTCGCTTCTGCTTCTTTAATAAGTCCTTGCTCAACCAACATAATTAAATGCGCATAGTGGATTTCTAACATAGAGTCAATAAATTGTGTCTTCGCCTCATCATAAGCTGGTTCAAGTACCATTGACATATACGTTTTGGAAGGAAAGGCTGTTCCTTCCTTCCTGATGACTTGTTCCCTTAGCACTGATTTCATTTTAGTCAATCCCTTCTTGTCTACTAATAGTAAAGCCAATTTTTAATTAACTCGTTTAAATTAGTGCTAGCTTTATGGACAATTTTTCTTCCCTTGTTTTCACTGATTTGTTGAATTAGACCAGTATAACCATCCCATGAAACTGGAGTTCCCTCAACTAGAATATATGGACGCTCCGAAAGCGGAGCTTGTTCCTTAAACTCCTCATCCCCTTGTTCCACTTCCACTAAATCTGGACGAAAAGCTTTAACTGCTGACATTTCATAAGGCCCCCCATGTCCCCGACCTTTTGTTCCCTCAAATCCAATTTCTTTCGCATCATCAACAGCCACCATCTGCCACCAGTTCACCAATAGTATGCTTGCATCAGTATGTTTCCCAGTCACATATTCTGCTACCGTTCGCGATAAGCCCATATTGCCGTCATGGGCATTTAACAGCATAACCTTTTTGATTCCCTGCTCAATAATTCCTACAACAATATCGATTAAATACTCCTGCATGACACCGGGACGAATCGTAATCGTCCCTTTGTACTTATTCGTTTTTCCAGGACAAGCTGTATAAGGTATTGTTGGATAAATGGCTCCACCTAAGCTAGGATCAATCAAATCTGCAAACCCTTTTGCTAGTATAATATCAGTTCCTAAAGGAGAATGAGGGCCATGGTATTCAAAGCTGCCCAAAGGGACTACAGCAAAGGGAGCTTGCTCAAGCAGATGAAGATCTCTTCCGTGAATATCACTTGCTTTCATCATCTTCCCTCCATTTTATATGGCTGCTCCTGCTTTTCCGTCAGTTAATTTTTGTGAGATAAAAAGAACAAGAATGATTAACACTATTTGTAATACTCCGTATGCACATGCAGTTCCAAATTGAAATGCGTACATTTTTTGGAAAATGGCTACTGATAATGGCATCGTTGAAGTACTATAAATTAAGATAGAAGCAACAAATTCACCAATTCCCTGAACAAGAGCGAGCAATGTTCCCGCTAGAATTCCAGAAAAAGCCATTGGCATGACAACCCTTCTAAAGGTATACCACCAATTTGCTCCTAAGCTACGCGCTGCTTCTTCAACTGATTCATCCATTTGCATTAGTGCAGCAGATGTGGAGCGGAATATTAACGGCAAATGCCGGACAAAGTACGCTAATGGCAAAATCCAAAATGTACCAATTAAAACTTGGTTAAAGCTAAAAACAGTAGGTTCACTAAAAGCAGCGATTAAATTAACAGCAACAACAGTACCCGGAAGGGCCCATGGAACCATAATTAAAATATCAAGAAATACTTTCCCTTTAAATTTCATGCGCACAAGTGCATATGCTGCGGCAACACCGAAAAGAATATTGCCTGCCGTTGCGACAAAGCTCATCTGCAAACTATTCCATATTGGGCGCCAAGTACGCTCATCTGTAAATAGATCAATATAATGCTGTAATGTATAGCTTGTCGGGATAATTTGAACAGTCCATTCTCCATCAACTGAAAAGGAAATCAACACAAGCACTAAAATGGGAAGCATTAAGATTATGACACCGATAAAAGAAAAGGCCATCGATAAATATTTTGCCCACTGTGAACGTAATTCGGTTCGATGAACACCGATGCCTTTACTTTGATTCTGGAAGTTACGTCTACCCTGGTACCATCTCATTAAAATCAAAAAGGAAATTGAAACAATCGAAAGAATGGTAGATTGTGTTGCCGCCATATCAAGATTCCCATTCGTCCTCGACAAATAGATTTGCATCGTCATTGTTCTATCAACACCGAACATTAATGGTGCGGTGTACGAAGCCATGGATATCATAAAGACAAGTAAGGAAGAAGCCACAAGTGATGGTGTCAACATTGGCAATATTACTTTAAGCCAAATACGAATTCTTCCTGAGCCTAGGCTTGTTGCTGCTTCTTCTAAGGAAGGATCCAAGCCTTTAATTGCTGCGGCCGCAGTTAAATAAAAATACGTATACATGGTGAACGTATGGACGACGATAACTCCGACAACACCTTTTAAAGCAAATGGTACACTGTCAAGATTAAACAATGCTTGAAAAAACCTTGGAATAATTCCACTTTCTCCATATAAAAAGGTGAAAGATAAAACGCCCACTAATGGTGGCAATGCCATTGGCACTAATATTAAAACGGATAAAATTTTTCTGCCAGGGAACTCATATCGCTCCATTAAAAAGGCCATCGTTACCCCAACAATGGCACAAGTAATAACACTAATGACCGAAATATATATACTTGTCCAAAGCGCTTCAAGATTGGCAGTACTGGTTAAGCCAAAAAAGCGTTGGTAATTTTCAAAAGTCGCGCCTTCCTCAGTCATAACACTTTGAAGAAAAGTCTGATAAAAAGGATAAATGACATATGCTAAAAGCACCAAAAAAATAGGTGAAATTAACACGTAAACAAAATATTTGGAGCGAGTTAAGCGATTCCACCAATTTTCCTTCATAGCATCCTGATTTCCACTCATTCTTTCACCTCCTATTCACCAATCAAGTAAATTCCGTTTTCCGGAACATGGAGAGTAATCGAATCGCCCCTATTAAGAATTCGATTGCCTTTATTAATAATCATTACTTTCATGATATTGGAGCCGACTTTAACTACATAATTAATACTTACTCCAGTAAATTCAACCAATTGAACTGTACCGCGTAATTCATTCACTCCTGGACCTTCAAACACTGCCTCTGGACGAATTGAACATTTTATCTTCTCTCCAATCTCCAGCTTTTTCCCATTTGCTGTCTGATCGATAGAACCTCGGACAAAAATATGATCTTCAAGCTTTACTTTTACCGAATTTTCAATAATTTCTACCACTTCTCCATCCAGTACATTTGATTCTCCAATGAAAGAAGCAACAAAATGATTGGTTGGTTTATTATAGATCTCTTGCGGAGTTCCTATTTGTTGAACAACTCCTTCTTTCATAACCATAATCCGATCAGACATGGTCATTGCTTCAGTTTGATCATGGGTAACATAGATCGTCGTCACCCCTAACTCAACCTGAAGTCTCTTAATCTCAACTCTCGTTTCCTCGCGCAATTTTGCATCTAAATTGGAAAGTGGTTCATCAAGCAAAAGAATATCTGGCTCGATTACAAGAGCTCGTGCTAACGCAACACGTTGTTGTTGCCCGCCTGAAAGCTCATTTATTTTACGTGCACCATATTTTTCTAAATGAACTAATTTTTGTGCTCGTTCCACTTTCTCCTTAATTACTGCTTTGGACATTTTACGTACTTCAAGACCAAATGCAATATTTTCAAAAACAGTCATATGTGGGAAAAGCGCATAGTTTTGAAAGACCATCCCAATATTTCGTTTATTCGGCTGAAGAGTCGTTACATCACGATTATCAAAGTAAATTTTTCCTTTTGTTGGAAAATAAAAACCAGCAATCATCCGTAATGTAGTTGTTTTTCCACATCCTGATGGACCTAAAAAGGTAAAAAACTCTCCGGGTTTAACATCTATATCTACATTCTCAACGCCAACAGCAGACCCAAACATTTTACTAACAGTTTCTAGTCTTACATTTTTCAATACGAACACCTCGCTGTGATTTAGAAAGAGCAAGCACCTTCAGGAACGATCGAAAGAACACCATTTTTACTAGAACAAGAAAAAGCTTTTATCATAAAAATTTACAACCATCGTTCATAAAAAGGGTAAAGGCCATTGCTTCACCCTTTTTAAAAGAATTGCAGTTCATTTAATTCTTTCCTTTTATATTTTCGTCCCAATATTGCATCCATTCTGCCTCTTTTTCAGCCATAACTTCCCAGTCAAGATCTAAAGATTTCAACTCGAGTTCTTGATACCAATCAGGCATTGCAGATTTATCAATATCAGTACGAGTTGGAATTTGATATAAATCCTCCGCTAACGTTGTCCGTGTTTCTGGCTCAAACAAAAACTCATAAAACAACTTTGCATTTTCAAGATTTTTTGCATCTTTAATTAGACCAACAGCATCAACTAAAATGGGGGCGCCACTTTCAGGATAGATGTAATCAAATGGCTGATTATGCTGGTTCTTTTGAATGAGGATATCTTGAAGATTCCAAAGAGAAATTGAACCTTCTTGACGAGCTAGCTTCAAATATAAATTTGTTGGATCCTGTGCATATTCCTTTGTGTTGGCGTCTAATTTTTTGAGCCATTCATAACCCGCTTCAGGATTATCAGCACCTTGCTCATGAATCATCGCTGAATAAATCGTTCTCATTGTTCCAGACGCTAATACACCGCGAATGATGAGCTCGTCATCCCACTTTGGATCCAATAAATCATCCCAATCTTGTGGAGCTTCCTCTTTGGAAAGCATATCTGAGTTGTACATAATCACTTCCGGGAGAAGCATCTCACCATACCAACGGCCTTCTGCATCCTTATGTTCTGCTAGAATACTAGCATCAAAGCTTGGCTTAAATGGTTCTAATAAGTCTTCATTTGCTGCAGTCATAAAGGCCGATTGAGTACCTCCCCACCAAAAGTCAGCCTGTGGATTTGCCTTTTCACCACGTACACGCTCAAGAATTTCCTGTGCTCCCATCGTTAAGACGTCCACTCTTATATCAGGATATTTCGCATTAAACATCTCAACAACTTGATCAACGATCGTCTGATCCCGCGCCGTATAAATCACAAGATTTCCACTCGCAGATTGTTCTGCATCGCCATCATCATTATTATTCGGTGGAGACTCTTCACCAGAAGAACCACTTGAACATGCAGAAACAAACAACATCATCAACGCCAGTAAAAGAACTAAAAAACTCTTCTTTTTAAACATTTGAATCCCCCTAGCTTCTTTATTTATTCTTGAAGTAGATTAATAATCTACTAAGAACCGTTTTTATAAATGGCTTTGTTATATATCGGTATTGATTTGCGCTCATTTTCCATCTATTTCATGAAATACAACCTTATCATGGGAATCAAAAGAGCTTCTAAAATCGCGTCAAACCAAGATTTCACATAAAATGAGCCGAAAATCGTTTTATTCTATTTAACAAAGCCCCTTCTAAAAAAGAGACATAGCTAGCAAAAGTTAGGAGCATTTAAAATACTGTCATATTCCCTTAAAAACAGGGAGATTGCTCCTAGTACTCCTGCATTTTCACCAAGCTCTGATTGGTGTATTCCCACTGAACTAGGTAAGTATGGCTGAACAATTTTTTGCAATCTTGGAAGAATGAAGTCAGCCGATTTCATTACTCCTCCATCTAAAATCACCACCTCAGGATTTAAAAGAGATGCTGCATTAATAATTCCATAAGCTAAATGTTCTAGCGCATTCTCTACAATTTGTAATGCTATCTTGTCACCTTCTGAAGCTAACAGAAAAGCTTGTTTACCTGTCAATTCAGAGGTAATCGCATCATTATATAAAGGGTGGTTGCGCTCTTCCCTGATTGCCATTGTTAATTTCTCACCGATTGCTTTTCCACCTGCAACACTTTCTAAATAACCATATCGATGAAAAATTGGTTTAAACTCCTTTTTCATATCATTCTTATCTGTTACTAAATAACCTATTTCACCAGCAGCATAAGATGCCCCTCGATACAGTTGATTATGAATAATAATGCCGCTACCTATTCCAGTTCCGACAGCGATGAACAGGACATTATCCTTTTTCTGAGCACTTCCCAACCATTGTTCTCCAAGGACGGCTACGTTAACGTCATTATCAACATAGACTGGGAAGGAAAAATATCTCTCGGACTCTGTCAAAAACGGATAACGAATCCAGTTTAAACTAGGTGCCTCAAGCACTACCCCAGTTTCTGTTTCAACGATCCCTGGTACGCCAACTCCCATTCCTAGCACTGATTCTTCTGCTATTTGGCTTTGCTCCATCATGTCAAAAATTTCCCCATAAAGCATTTTCATTAGTTGCTCTAGATGCTTCTTTGTGTTGAATGCCCTTAAACAGATAATATTCCCGCTTAAATCAGAAATAGCGACTTTTACTTTTGTTCCGCCAATATCTACTCCAATTACATACGCGGCTTTTTCGTTAAAATAAAGCTGTATCGGTCTCCTTCCGCCTTGTGAAGAAGATTCCCCTATCCCTCTTTCATGTATCCAATTCTCTTGAACTAATTCATCCACAAGAATGGAAACTGTTGGCTTGCTAAAATTTAGCTTTCCAGCTATTTCAGCTCTAGAAATAGGTTGATAGGTTCTTATACATTGCAAAACAAGTTTTTTGTTAAAAAGTTTTGATTGTTCATTTGGAGATTTTCTAATCACAATATCACAGCCCTACATTTGTTAGTTAGTTAGCCTAATTAATTTATATAATAAAATGAAAGTGTTTACAATATTTAATTTAAAAAATTTAGATTATTTAGAATTAAAATTTAAAATCACTTATGAATTTAGACCCTTATTCTATCTACCTATTTTTTTATCAAATAGTCATTTAGTAATATTTACAATATTCTGAATAGTTATATAATATGACTTGATAGTAGATTTATTTCTATTAGTTAGTTAATTTTATTAACTAAAATAAAAAAGAAAGGAGTATTAGAAGATTACTTATCCTAATTATGAAAGGGGTTACATGCATTGAGAAGACTTAGCTATTTCATTGTGACCGTTCTATTTTTCGCCTCTCTTTTACCTCCGATTAGTTTGGCACAAACTAAAGATGAGCCCGATGTTGAACTGTGGAATGCTGTCAAACCGCTTGATACGACAGTTTCCTTCTTAAATACGGGAGCACATCCAGATGATGAACGCAGCGATCTACTTGCCTATTTATCACGAGGCTTAGGAGTCAAAACAGCTAGCCTCATTGCCAATCGAGGAGAAGGTGGTCAAAATGCGATCGGCAATGAGCTAGGAAATGCCCTTGGGATCATTCGCTCCAACGAAATGATTGAAGCCGCTAAAGTTAATGGAGTCAAGGCCTACCATCTAAGTGAAACAACATCCGATCCGATCTATGATTTTGGCTTTTCTAAATCACCCGATGAAACACTCGAAAAATGGGGTGAAGAACTAACTTATGAGCGATTAATCAAGTTTATTAGAACTTACCAACCAGATATTGTTATGCCCTCTTTCCAAAATGTCGACAGTCAACACGGGCACCATAGAGCCATAACAGTTTTATCACAAAAAGCATTCGAAGATGCTGCAGATCCAACTGTTTTCCCTGAGCACTTTAGAGAGGGTTTACATCCTTGGCAAATCAAAAAACTTTACTTACCAGTCTCTTCAGCAGACTCTGCCACAACTTCGATCGAAATAGGAGACTATGACCCTATTTATGGAATGAGCTACCCTCAGCTCGGTGAAGCTTCACACTATTTACACAAAAGCCAAGGAATGGGAAATGATATCCCTGTCGCTCCGAGACAAGCGCATTTAGATTTAGTCAAGTCGGCAGTACAATCCTCTTCCAAAGAAATTTTTGCAGGTATTCCATACGATTTCTACGAATGGGCAGAAATAATGCCTGCAAAAAACATTCAAAGTCACCTCCGTACATTACAGAACAAACTGGAAGAAATTATTAGCCTCTACCCTAGCCGCGAAGCAATTTTACCGAAATCTCAAAATGCTTTAAAAGAAGTCAAAAAAATAATGTCTCTTATTAAAGAGAGCAGATTGGATAGCGGTGTTAAAAATGATTTGAGCCATAAACTTGAAGTGAAAGCTGAGCAACTTCAAGAGTTAAGCTATATCTCTTCCAACCTTTCAGTAGAGATTGAAATCGATTCATATGTGTTAACACAAGGAGAAAAAACAAAAGTACAAGTAACCGTTTCAAATAAAGGAAAAACAAAGATTCAACAGATCAAAACAGCTCTGCTTACACCTAAAGGTTGGCGTCAAGAAAGACCTTTAGAACTCAAACATCTAAAGCCTGGTGAGTCAAAAACAGTTACTTTTAATGTGACCGTTCCTAAGAAGGCTGAATATTTTCATCCCTACGACAAGGCCGTGCTACAAGCTAAAATTTCATTTAAAGAGAACGGCGTCGAGTCAAGCAAAATCCTCGACTTAAATAACACAGTCAGTGTACTTCCTGATTTAAGCGTAACAGCCACACCGGCCAATATAACCGTGAACACAGCAGACGTCCAAGATAAAATACCTGTTAATGTAAAAGTCAAAAATTATGCGAAAAAAAGAAAAAGTGCTAAGGTTTCATTAAAACTCCCAGATGGTTGGAAAAGCCAGCCTACAGTAGCAAATGTTTCCCTAACTGAACGGTTTGAGGAAAAAGATGTTGCCTTTACATTAATACCTCCTTCAAACATAGCAGAGGGAAATTTTACAATTGAAACAATTGCTGTCGCAGATAAGAAAATCTACGATACAACTGTTCAGGAGATTAAATATGAGCATATTAAAGATTCCTACTTCCTATATCCAGCAGCAATTAGTGGCGTGGCATTCGAACTGTTAAAACCAGACCATCTAAAAATTGGTTATATTGAAAGCGGATTTGATACGATCGCCGACTCACTACTAAATGCCGGATTTGATATTACTAAACTAACTCCCGATGATTTAGCTACTAGTAATCTTAGTCAATACGATACAATTGTTACTGGAATTCGTGTAACTCTTGCTAGGGAAGATTTTATACAACATAACGAGCGATTGCTGGAATACGTTGAAGATGGTGGTCATTTAGTCGTCCAATACATGACCTCTGGCGATCCTTGGGATTCCGTTTTGACACCTCCATACCCATTAACAATCGGAAGCCCATCAATTCGTTGGCGAGTGACCGATGAAAACGCTGAAGTAACAATGACGCAACCAGAACACCCATCATTTAATTTTCCTAATAAAATTACGAGCAATGACTGGGATAACTGGGTTCAAGAAAGAGGTCTCTACTTTCCAATGGCATGGGATGACCGTTACGAAACCTTTGTTTCGATGGCTGATCCGAATGAAGATCCCTTTATAAGCGGAATTCTCATGGCGAAATACGGTAAAGGAACTTATCTTTATACAAACCTCGTTTTCTACCGACAAATTGATGCCCAAGTTCCTGGAGGGTATCGTATCTTTACCAATTTATTAAGCTATGGTGCTTATAACAACTAAATTTCAGCGCTGATTGGATATGAAAACCGGGCAAAACGCCCGGTCTTTTTTTATTTTGAGAACATCCACGAATACTAAATGAAGCTCTTTTCTGGATATCGGTCTTTAAAAAAATATTTCGGTCCTTATTTCATTTTATCGGTCTAAATCGAAATATTTCGGTCTTTATACAAATATATCGGTCAAAACAGGCCATATATCGGTCTAGGCATGATATTCGTCTACAAGTACAAGTTAGTCACTTTCGCTATTGAAAAGTTTCAGACTCAATAGAGTCTCTTGTTCCTTTACAGAGTTATACTTTGTAGCATTAACTTCCGTATAATTGGAAGAGTTTGTCACAATAATAGGTGTGACTACTTGATAGCCAGCTTTCTTGATTTCTTCGATATCGAACTCAACAAGTAAATCTCCCTTTTTGACTTGATCTCCCTGTTTAACATGAGAAACAAAATGCTTTCCTTCTAACTGAACCGTATCGATGCCAACATGAATTAATATCTCTGCGCCTTTATCTGAAACGAGACCGAGTGCATGCTTCGTTTTAAAAGCAACAGTTACCGTTCCATTCACTGGAGAAACAACTCTTCCTAATGTTGGCTCAATTGCAATCCCTTTGCCCATTGCCTCGGAAGCGAATGCAGAATCCGGAACCTCAGTTAAGTCAACTACCTTCCCCTCAAGAGGACTTGCAATCTCCTCATCACTCTTTGCTTTGTTTACATTTGAATCTTTAGATGCCTCTGTTTCTTCAATTGGGTCTTCAAACCCTAAAATATACGTTAAAGTAGCTGACACTATGAACGCTGCTACGATACCAAGAATGAGCCCTAAAAATCCTTCTCCTCCAGGTCCGTAGAATATTGGTAATGTTAGAAGTCCAGGTGCACCAGATGCGAATGCCTGAGTTCCAGCCTGTCCGATAATTGCTCCTCCGACAGCACCACCAATAATCCCAGCAATAAATGGTTTTTTCAGACGTAACGTTACACCGTAAATAGCTGGTTCTGTGATTCCAAATAAAGCTGTAACAGTTGCAGAACCTGCTAGTGCTTTCAATTTTTTATTCTTAGTTTTTAGAAAAACACCAAACGCTGCTCCTGTCTGGGCAAATACTGAGGCTGCTGTTGATGGTTTAATCCCATCTCTTCCATATACGGCAACATTATTAATGAAGACTGGAACGAGTCCCCAGTGAACACCAAAAATAACCAACAATTGCCAACTTGCACCTAAAATAGCACCAGCTAATAATGGGCTGAATGAAAATACAGCTAATAATCCATCTGCAATTGCATTACCGACATTTACACCAATTGGACCAAATACAATTAACGTTAACGGAACCATTACCACAAGAGAAAGTAATGGAGTAATAAAGTTCTTGACGCTTTCATGGATAAAACGATTACATAATTTTTCAAACTTACTCATCACAAAGACTGCGAGGATAATCGGGATAACTGTGGATGAATAACTCATCATTGTTACCGGAATTCCGAAAAAAGTCGTCGCCACTTCTTCAGTGTTGAGCGCAATTACTGAAGGGTAAAGCAATGCTCCCGCAATTGTAACGGCAGTGAATATATTTCCTTCAAACTTTCTTGCAGTAGTTACTGCGAGTAAAACAGGCAAGAAATAGAACAGACTATCTGCCGTAGCTGCTAGAATGATATACGTCGTTTCCGTTGCTTCTAACCAACCAAAGTTTGAAGCGATTAATAATAATCCCTTAAGAATCCCCGCACCTGCCATTACGCCCAGTAAAGGAGCAAAAATACTTGAAATAATATCGACTGCTCGTCCAAAAATATTTCCTTTGCTCTCACTACTTGAATTTTCTATTTTCTTAGACTCACTAAGAATATTCGATACCTTACCAATGGCATTATATACCTCCGGTACTGTGTTTCCAATAACAACTTGGAACTGCCCACCACTCTGTTTAACGGTAATAACACCCTCTGTATTTTCTAACTTTCCTTTGTTTGCCTTAGAATTATCCTTCAATGTAAATCGCAATCGTGTTGCACAGTGGACAAGTGAGATAATATTCTTTTCTCCTCCGACTAAAGAAATAATCTCCTTTGCTAATTTTTCATAGTTCATACTTCCTACACCCCCAGATGGATTTTTGGCAAACAAAAAACCTAAGCCTATAAAAATGGTAGGTACGTAACAGTCCCATCATTTTTTAGACTTAGGTTTTGCCTGCATAACCAGTAACAATCCTAGTTAATATTCATTTTATCTATGAGTTAAATATAATGAATGATTTCTATTTTGTCAACGTTTTCTTCTTCAAAATTCTTTCTTTTCTTGCAAATTTCTACAAATTTAGACAAATCAACGATTGACCACTCTTGCAATATGAATAGTTAAATACAACATTTCTTCATTCGTCAAATCATGATGATACTCTTTCTTAATATATTCTTGGATTTTCTCGGTACATTTTGAAACTTCTTTATATTTTTGCTTAATCATAATATACAAGTAGTCATCATTGTTTTCATAATGAGCTCCCTTTAAAACACGTTGAGCAAAAAACTTCAAATGGGTTATAAATCGATAATAATTTAATGATTCCTCATCAAACTCAACATTAAAATGATACTTAACAATCGTAATAATCTGCTGAATGAACTTCGTAATATTCATTGTATTCGCCACTTCTTCATTCATTTCAGCGTTAATAATATGAATAGCAATGAAACCTGCTTCGTCCTCTGGAAGGGCAATATCGAACTTTTGCTTGATACTATCCAATGCTTTTAACCCAACAAAAAACTCTTCTTTATATAACTGTTTAATTTCCCATAGAAGGGCATTTTTAATTTCTGCTCCTTTTTGATACCTTTCCAATGCAAAATTGATATGATCAGTTAATGACACATAAATGTTCTCATTTAATTTTTTACCCAATTCAGTCTTTGCATGCTCAATAATGTCCTCGACTACAACCATCAAATCAATGGGAACTTCTCTCAGAAGAGTTTTAAAATTGTCTGTTGTTTGTTTATTTTTAAGTGCAAATACCTTTTGTATTTTATCCTGCTCAACCATTTGACCAGGTTTCTTTCCAAATGCAATTCCTCTTCCCATAATGACAAGTTCAGTTCCGTCCTCTTGAAGTACACTTATTACATTATTATTAATTACTTTATCAATTTTCATGATATACCTCCTCTCTCTTTCATATACTTCAGGAACTAGATAAAGACCAAATATAAAAACCTAAGCCATAACAAAATAAATAAGACTCACATTGAGCTTACATATTTCTCGACTTAGGTTTTGCCTGCATTACCAGTAACAATCCTTTTCAATTTACAATTATTATTTAGTATAGCTTTGCCCTTAGTCCTTGTCAACGCTTTCAAAAATTATGTAAAAATGGGAAACCTCTAAAGATATAGAGGGTACCCACTTTTTCTCGTTATTCTAAATCTTCTCCATTTTTCGCAATTACTTGTTTATACCAACGGAAACTTTTCTTTTTTCTTCTTACCAATGTTCCGTTGCCTTCATTATCTCGATCCACATAAATGTAACCATAACGTTTTTTCATTTCACCTGTTGATGCACTCACAATATCAATTGGACCCCAACTTGTATAACCAATAATCTCTACCCCGTCCTCCAAGGCTTCGCCCAATTCTGTAAGATGTTGCTTTAAATAGTCGATCCGATAATCGTCATAAATCTCTCCCTCAGGAGTTACTTCATCAATTGCGCCAAGTCCATTTTCTACAACGAACAACGGCTTTTGATAACGATCATATAACTGATTCGCGGTAATACGAAAACCTTTTGGATCAATAGTCCAACCCCATTCAGACTTTCCGACATATGGATTGGATATGGAGCCAAATACATTGCCACTTGTCATATTTTTGATAACTTCTGGGTCAGTACTAGTTGTCCGACTAGAGTAATAACTAAATCCAATATAATCAACCGTATGATTTTTCAAAATCTCTTTATCTCCGGGCTCCATCTCTACTGTAATATTATTAGTTTTAAAGAAACGTTTTGAATAAGCAGGATATTCTCCTCGAGATTGCACATCAATAAAGAAAAACGAATCACGATCTTTTTCCATTGCTTGGAATACATCATCCGGATTGCATGTATAAGGGTAAAAAGTACCTGCTGCAAGCATACAGCCAATTTTTGCATCTGGTATCAATTCATGACAGGCTTTAACAGCTAACGCACTTGCGACCAATTGGTGATGCGCCGCTTGATATTGAATTTGCTTTTGATTCTCTCCTTCAGCAAATACAAGGCCTGCTCCTAAAAAAGGTAAATGTAGTAGCATATTTATCTCATTAAATGTCATCCAATACTTCACCTTGTCCTTATATCTTGCAAGAACAGTTTGAGCATATGTTTCAAATAAGGATACAAGTTTGCGACTTCTCCATCCTCCGTATTTCTCTACTAAATTTACAGGGACATCAAAATGGGCAAGTGTAACAACTGGCTGAATATCATATTTTAAAAGTTCATCAAATAGCTGATCGTAAAATTGCAATCCCTCTTCATTAGGGGTTGCCCCTTCTCCAGATGGAAAAATTCGAGCCCATGAGATCGATATACGAAGAGCTTTAAATCCCATTTCCGCAAATAAAGCAATATCCTCTTTATAACGATGATAGAAATCGATCGCTTCATGTGATGGATAAAATTCACCTTCAAGGGGAGTCAATGATGGAACGTATCCTTTCATGATATCTCTTCTTTTTACTCCGGTTGGTAATAGATCGACTGTCGTCAATCCTTTCCCTCCTTCTAAATAGGCTCCTTCGGCTTGATTGGCCGCTAAAGCTCCACCCCATAAAAATCCTTTTGGAAAAATTGAAATTGACATGAGCAAAACTCCCTTCTTAAATTTAAGTCGATTACTACCAAGGCAAAATAAAAACCTGAACCAATTTGAACACACTTGTAGTGTAAGCAAATTAGATCAGGTTATGCCCATACGGTAACATTCCATAACTATTCATTTTAATATTTTTAGTTTAGCAGTGCTTAATTGTGAAGTCAATTTCTCCTCTATAAAAAATTATAGCATTCTCATAAAATCCTCTTCACTAATAATTTTCAAATTTTTACCCTCTTGAATCATTGTTTCTGCTTTTTTTAACTTTGAAGACTTATTTCCCTTTATCATAGCCTCGTTAAAGTCACCAAGTAGAATGTAATTTGTAGTTGAAGTGATATTATTTTGTGGAATTCCTCCACGAGCAGCTAATAACTCTGCGGCCTTCTTTCTCGATAGAAGTTTAAGTTTCCCTGTAAACACCATGTTTTTCCCGAAGAAAGGGTGATTGGGATCAGTGTCTGTTGCTATTTTAATTCTTTTAAAATCCACTCGTTCAGGATATTTATCAACAAAAGAAGAACGATAGTTACTTTGTACGATCTCCCCGGGCCTTATTTTAGTCTTTCCATATAACTCATCTAAATTAGTAATTTGAAAGTCGGTAGTTAATTTCAACATTACATAAGCACATGCTTTAGCATCATCTAGTGCATGATGATGATTGAATAATTCAATTCCTAAATGATTGCATAATGAATTTAACCGATATGACGGTAAACCCGGCATTATCCTTCTCGAAAGCTGATATGTACATAGAAACTGATGATATGCAGACTTTATCTCATATCTAATTAAATTATCACGAAATGCATATCCGTCAAATGAAAGATTATGAGCAACCATTATTTTATTTTCAATCCTATTTTTAATAGAATTGTAAAAATAGTCAAATGTTGGCGCTTCTTGAACCTCTTCTTTATTGATCCCATGGATAGAAATGTTGAAATCGTCAAATTCTTCCTCTGGATTGATGAGCTGATACAGCGAATCTTCTATTTTTCCATTTTTCACGAAAACCATACCTACAGAGCAGATACTATGTCGATTTCTGTTAGCAGTCTCAAAATCAAAAGCCACAAAATCACGAATGATCATGCACCACCTATTTAAGCAAAAGCTTTATTTTCTCAAAACTAGGTTCAAAATAATGCTTAAATCCTGTCTCTTATTTTTGAACGCCTTGTTACTTTTTTAAGTATAAAACAAGTTGAGAATAGAATTCTAATATTTTGTCGTTTGTGAGATATTTTATTGCTTTTTTCTTAGCTGTATGGTGCCCATTTTGTGTGAAATTAAGGTTTAACACGTCTTTTTTGTTATCCTAAAAAGTTCCTGATTCCACGAAGCGATGTGAGAAAATAAGTTTTCTTTATCGTTTGATAGAAACATGGAGGAAAGAGCTCAAAAAATATCACGAACATATAGCAATACCTTCTTAAAAACAATTGGGAAAGTCCTTTGCACATAAATAATTATGGACTTTCCCAATAAATTCTATTTTAAATATTCATTACTTACCAAAACAGATTGTAGTTGCTTGGTTGGAATGATAAATTCCACCGCTCCCATGTACCCCGGTGCCACTTCATATTCATTAAAGGCAATGACAAGCTGATGGTCTTTATTAATGTAAAAATTTTGCTCTTTGTTTATATTGGTGAACGCATCAGGTTCACTTGAGTCTAACCAATATATTTTCGTTGAATCTTTTTTCATCTGTTCGTGCATTTGCTGTCTAATATATTCACTGATTATGTGTATATAGCTATCATCCTTGAATAGACTCGGCAAGGTAATTAGCAGTTGTTTTTCTTTATCAATTGTATCATAGCTTTTTGTTACCATAGAGGAGCCTCTCGTTTCCTCAACATAGCGACCTATTGATAAAAGCTGCTTTGTCTCCGTTATTATCTCAAATCCACTCTCTACTTGAAGATGACCTTCCCTATCAAAAACTTTTTCTGCTACCATTTCAGCCATAAAATTTTCATAAAGCTCGCGACTTTCTGCGATATACTTATCATTTAACCCTTTTTCCAACTGTTTATTGTCCATTTCCACTTCCGGTATATCAATTGTAACTTGATAATTTCCTTCATCTACTTTATATTCCGTTACAGTTAACACCTTGACTATGTTTCCAACGACAGGGATCTCTACTAATGACTTGGCAATAGCCGGATTGATGTTTACGGTTGTTGTAAAAATCATTAACACAACAGCCACTGCCATCGCCAACCGAAAAGAAGTTTTTCTAGCCTTACTTTGCTTCAGCGCTCGTTGAATAGACATATCTAACTCTTCGGGAATAGGAATATGATTATATTGCTCTTTCAAACGTTCCAATTTATGACGACTCATTCTACTCTCTCCTCTTGATTTTCTACTTCCAATTGGATCTTTAAAATTTTTAATGCCTTATATAAGCGAGTTTTGACTGTATTCACATTAAGTCCTAACACATCAGCCACCTCTTCAATCTTTAAATCCTCAAAATAACGAAGGACAATAACACTTCGATAATCTGGTGACAATTTATTCAATGCATGGTGTAGGTCAATATCCTCATAGTGATCTATATGGCTACCGAGGTTCTGTTGCATCGTTAATTCATCAACAACAGTCATTTTTTGGCGGCGCCTGAGAAAATCTAACGATGTATTGACGACAATTTTATAAAACCAACTTTTTATTGCGGTCTCATCTTTTAAAGTTTTAGCTCGAATCGCTTTTTGAATTGAATCCTGTACAATATCTAATGCATCATCCTGATTATGGACATAGCTATAAGCGAGGCGATAAAATTGTTCCTTATGTTTCATGACGTAGTCAGCAATGACTTTTTCCTGCCAAGGCGTCCTCCTTAACACATAACACATCTCCTTGTTTCTTCTCGTTAGCTAACGGAGCTTTCATTTAATAGACGCATTTCCTATAAGAAAAAGTTTTAGCTAATTGAGGCATTTATAAATCTTCTTTCTTACCCATGACAAAAACCAACATTTTTCTCGTAATTCTCATTCTTTTTAATAGTCTAAAAGCACTACCTAAACAATAGTATAATATACCTATTATCCCTCGAAATATTTAAAAACAGGGGCAAAACACTTACAAATATACTCATTTTTGGGCATTAATGCTTATGAAAAATTCACATTTAATATAGAGAGAAAGCATTGGAAATTGTCGAAACATGCTATATCATTTTTAACTAGATTGAATATTGTCAAAAGACCATAGGACCATACACTCATAAAAAGGAAAGTGATCTTAATGAAGATGAACTTTGTTAAAGATTTCTTCACGAAAACGATTAAAAGGAAGTTAATAACCGTCTCCATCCTGTTATTAACGATCCCCTTGATCGTATTAGGCATTATTAGCTATCAAAAAAGTAGCAGTAGCTTAGATGAGATCGGAAAAACAAATTTAAGAAATAGCGTTGAACAAACACTCGAATTGATCGATGCCTTAAACGACCAGGTGAAAAATGGAGGTCTTTCATTAGAGGATGCCCAAGAACGGGTTAAAATAGCGATTTTAGGTGAAAAGCAGGCTGATGGAACGCGACCAATTAATGACAGTATTTATTTAGGTGAAAACGGCTATTTATTTATTGCTGACAGTAAAGGCACAGTCGTTGCCCATCCCTCTGTCGAAGGAAACAATTCTTGGGATAGTGAAGATATACATGGCAATAAATATGCCCAAGAATATATTGAAAAAGGGTTAAATGGTGGAGGATTTACTTATTACTTTTACCCGCTTCCACAAGATGAAGATGCAATTGAAGAAAAAGTAACATACTCAGAGGCATATCCAGAATGGGACTGGATTGTCGTTTCCAGTACATATTTATCTGACTTTAATAAACCTGCAGATGAAATATTAACATTGAATATGATTGTTATTGGAGTTTCTCTCATTGTCGGGATCTTAATCATTTGGCTCTTTACGAATCAATTAACAAACCCGATCAGAAAAGTAACAGACCATATGCTCCATATTGGAGATGGCGATTTAACGCTCGAACAATTGCATATTACTGCAAATGACGAAACAGGAAAGCTTGCCAATGGTATAAATGAGTTACAAAGAAAATTAAAAGAGATTATCCAAAATATCTCTATCGCCTCCCAATCGTTGTCAGGGCACAGCGAAGAGCTAACACAATCCGCCAATGAGGTCCAAGTTGGTACTGACCAAATTGCTAAAGCGATGGAGGAAATTGCCGCTGGAACCGAATCACAAGCACATCATGCAAGCTCGCTTTCCAATACGATGGGAACCTATGTGGATAGTATTGATGAAGCTAACGAAAATGGGTTAAAAATTTACCAATCCTCAAATGAAGTCTTAAAATTGACTGATGATGGCTCGCAATTGATGTCCCAATCTGTTAAACAGATGAGCAATATTGATCAGCTCGTGCAAGACTCCGTATCGAAGGTACAGCAATTAGCAACTCAATCGAATGAAATCTCAAAGCTGGTGACAGTTATCAGCGATGTTGCAGAGCAAACCAATTTATTAGCACTCAATGCAGCAATTGAAGCAGCTCGGGCTGGGGAACAAGGGAAAGGTTTTGCAGTAGTAGCCGATGAGGTGAGAAAATTAGCTGAACAAGCAGCCAATTCTGTTAGTGAAATTACAGAAATCGTTGATAACATTCAAAATGACACATCTGAAGTTGTCCATTCTTTACAAAGTGGGTATATAGAAGTAGAAAAAGGGACGAAACAAATTACGACAACTGGAGAAACATTTGAAAAAATCAATGATGCGGTTAGAACGGTAGTTACAAATGCTCAGACCGTCCGCGATAATTTAACCATGATCAAATCGACAAGTGTTGAGATGAATACTTCGATTGAAGAGATTGCATCTATTTCTCAAGAATCAGCAGCAAGTGTAGAACAAACTTCAGCTTCTGCTCAGCAAACAAGCAGTTCAATGGAAGAAGTTGCATCAAGCTCGGATGAACTTTCAAAACTAGCAGAAGAACTGAATGCATTAATAAGAAGATTTCGAACGTAATTAACTTGAGGGTAGTAAAGATATATAGTTCTTTACTACCCTTTCCGCGGTAATACGGTAATAGAGTATATGAATCTTGAAATTTATACTACAATAAAATGATGATAAAGGGAGTGTAATTATGAACTATTTTCCTTAATCTCCAATAGCTTATTAGGAGTGTGTGGTCATGACCGTAACAATTGTAAAAAAACCTTCTTTAATTACAGATATACTTATTTACATCATTCAGGATCACTTTCCAAACTTTATTTTAAAAATATATGACCCCCATTTTCTAGAGATGCTAATTAAAAATGAAAACATTACCGATATCATTTTAATTGATGTTGATATAGACAAGGATATAACCTTTCTTATCCAGCATTACAAAAACTTGAACCGAAAGGTAATGATATGGACTGGAAGCATCTACAATTATAAATTAATCGATTTTTTTCGGTTAAACCTGGATGCCTATTTATATCACAAAATGGAGGAAGAAGAATTAATTAATGCCATTAAAATGGTATTAAAGGATGAAAAATATGTTCATCCTCAATTAGCATTCATTCTTTTAAATGATTATTATCAATTTGTTAATATTCAATTTAAAAAGCCTGCTAAACTATTAACTACTCGGGAGTGGGAAATCCTTGAACTATTAACTCAAGGGTATAAAAATGATGAAATTGCACAAAAATTATCCTTATCTGTAAAGACTGTTAAAAACCATGTTAATTCTATCTTAAAAAAACTAGGGGTTAAAGATCGAACAAATGCTGTTATTAAGGCTTTTAGACATAGATGGTTTTATTAGGGTAATTTTTTTTCACGGAATTTATCATAAATGATGAGGTGAAAAAAATGAAAAACAGCAATCCGTTATCATTACATAATTTGAAAATCGAGCATTATATCCAACCTATTATCGATCTCTCCAATAATCAAGTTATTGGCTATGAGTTCTTGCTTCGTTCTGAAAACATAAACAATCCAGAATTACTATTTAAAACGGCTTCTCAAACGAATCAACTATTTGAACTGGATATGAAATCGATTTTTCAAGCCATAGAGACAATAAATTCTCATTTTACATACTTTGAAAACATGTTACTATTTATCAATGTTTTTCCAACGACATTAATGGAAAGCAACTTCCTGCAAGGGTTATTAAACATCATCTCCAAAACGGTTCTTAAAGCAAACTCCATCGTTTTGGAAATAAATGAATCAGCAAAAGGGATGAATATCACGAAATTAAAAGAAACCGTATCCATTTATAAAAAGCACGGTTTTACCATCGCTCTTGATGATGTTGGTAAAGGTGATTCAACCGTAATGGCGCTCCTTGAAGTTGAACCGGCAATCGCAAAGATTGATAAATATTTCTCTATTGATTTAGCGACTTCTGTAAAAAAACAAGAGATCATCAAACTTTTGTTACAGTTTCTTAAGCGTGATACCACTGTTATTTTAGAGGGCGTTGAAACGATTGAGGATTTGATGATGGCGAAATCTTTAGGAGTTCCCTATGGCCAAGGGTATTATTTAGGCAAACCGCACCCTTTATCAACACCATCATAAAAAGCCAGGTTCACGATGCAGCTACAAAAATGAAAGCACAAACATTGTAAATACTTATTGTTTCAATACTCTGGAGCAAAGGGAATGATGTTTCCTGCCACTTCCCTATTGCTCCACTTCTTTATAAAAAGAACGCCTTAAAATGTCCTTATAACTATCCCACTCATTCATTAATTCCAATCCGACATTTTCAAAAGTCTCTATTTTCTTTAATTGAACCTCTGCAAAGCCGAGCATCGTCCAATTAAGAATATGTAGTGCTTTTTCAGGATCAATATCGTCCCGAAATTTAGAATAATCTATGTTATCATAAACCCTATCCAATGCATTATCAAGAATATTTCCCAATCTTTGCTCTACATCATTCTTAACCTCTAGAGACTGTTCAAGCCGTGCCGATTTAAGGAAGTCAAACACCAGTGGATATTTTTGCTGTATTTTCAATTTGATTAGGCCTATTTGACTAATGCGCTTAAAAAGATCCCTTTCGTTCACATCGACTTCTGCAAAAATGATATCTATAATTTTTAAAGCATGCTCAAGCAAATATACATATAGTTCCTTCTTATTATAAAAGTAATTGAATAAAGAACCTTTTGATATTTGTGCTTCCTTGACGATTTCATTTGTTGATGCTTTGTCATACCCACTTAATACAAATTGCTTCATCGCAGCATTGATAATTTTTACTTGTTTTTCACTTTTTAAACTGTGGAATATCGAATAACTCATTGCTAACTCCCTTTTCTTCAATAGATACGTTAATATCTTAAACTTAGCATAAATGACCAATGGGGTCTAATGATCAAAAAGGAAGCAACAATAGATAAAAAAGACCTTTGTCCGATGGAAAAAGGCCACAGCTTCTACTATTCTAATTTGTATATTTATCAGGTTGCTGAACAAAAATATATTTCCTTCAATATCCCTATACTATTCCTGCCATGCCCCATGGGAAAGTTACTTCGGTTATGCTCCATTGCCACCGTGCTTTAAAAAATTGTGCATAAGTTCGTCTGCGGTAAAACCTTTTAAGGGCTGATTAAGCTCAGGCAGCGGGCTTTGACGTTTCATTAAAGCTGCTATTTTCTAAGTTCATGAAAGGAAACGTTAGCATCACCTTCATACTTGTTTTTAGGTCCTCGTAAAGTTTTTGTTCCTCGTCTTCTCAAAAACCTGTCAATTGTCTCCTTGCTTATATTAGCACATCTTTTCATGTGTCGAATCAATGTCCCATTTCTACCATTCCATGTATATCTGCGAAGAGTTTAATCATTTTAATTAATGAAATATGGAAAAGTAGTATTTTGTTACCTTTCAATCAGAACTATAATCTATTTCTTCTTTTGCCGATATAAATCAAAAGATTTATATCCCTGTGATAATATCTCGACCATTTGCTCCTGACGTTTTTCCCGCGTCTTTTGTTGTTTGGCAGAGAAAATATAACGAGCCCAATCTCTTTGATAACCAGCTGTTAAACTCCGATAGAAATCAAGTTCAACAGGATAGTCCCTTAATAGCTTCTCAACATCTTCAATTTTGTTCTCATAATCAGCAACAGACTGACTCGAAGCTGGAGATTTTTTAGCTTTCTTTTTCTCACGCTTTAATCCAACAACTGTAAAGACCTCATCCATGCTCACCATTCTAGAAAACTTCAAATCACTTCCATTTACATAGCCATCTTCCCCAACTTTCATTGCTGGAAAGATCTCATCTCTGTGTACAAATGTTTCATACTTCTTATTCCCTTTTTTCGGATAGGCAAAAAATAAATATCCTTTTTCTAGCAACTGCTGCTCATCCATTATTTTCTGCGTATACTCAACCATTTCCTCAAGTAATTCCACAAAAATAAAAATAGCGTCATGCTCTCCAGAAAGCGCCGTCTTATTGTCAGTAAAAATATCATAGTCACTTGGTTGATTTAAAACAGCCAAATTTTTATACTTATGCAAATTCAATTTATCAATAATCATTATTTCTACTCCCTCTTATTCTTATATACTCACCCGCATAATCTTAAAAAGGTGTCCACAAACATTTTATCAAATCCTTATATAAAATCATAAGATTCCATGATTTCAACAGGCAATATAGGCAGAATCGAGCTTAACCACACTAACACTTTAATCCTTCCTATTGTCACTCTTATCTACCTGAATGGAAAGCTTGAACACCTACTTCCAAAAGCACGTAAACCTAAAAATTTGCTATATGAATTGACCATACCTAAACTTTCATTCATTTTAATGATGAAGGTATGGGGCAACAAAATGAGTTCAGAACAAAAGAAACTAGAATGCTCTTACAAAGAAATGGCAGTATTTTTTTTACAATTAGTTGCTAGTGAAACAGTTCAAACGGCGTTCGAGCAATATATAAGCGCAAATTTCACTCACCACAATCCATATTTTCGCGGCAATGCTCAATCACTTATGCGTGTAATGGAAGAGAAATTCGAGGTAAAACGGGTGAGCGCAGAGAGAGAGCGTCGCTGTCCATTCAGATTCAGAGGATATCGTAGGAGCTGTGGTACATATCTTTCGTTTTGACCGCAAGCAAATTGTTGATTTATAGAAGATAGGACAAGCAATTCCAACAGATTCACCTAATGAGAACGGATTGTTCTAGAAGACTGGTGGTGCTGATCGCACCAAAGGGCAATCAGCACCATCGATAATCATCCTTTTTTCTTAGACATTTTCCATAAAGTTAATAAAAAGAAAACAATCCCGATAATCAATAAATATAAAATGCTATGCCACCATTGGACAGTAATGCCACCAATTTCAAATACAGAGCCCATTAATAACCGGAATTCCTCCATTGCCGCTGCTGGAGCACTCTCAAAGACGAGTTGTTCAGCCGGGCCCATCATGATCTCGCGAAGCATCATAGCTGCATGGGAAGGTGGAAATATTTTCACAAGCCATTGTACTGCCTCAGGTAAATTTCCAATCGGAATATAAATTCCTGTTAAAAAACCGATTAACGTTCCAATAATGGTTGCTGCAGCAGAAAAAGCATTGCTGCTTTTGAAAAAAGAGACAAAATAGTAAAGCATGAAGACAGAGAAGAAATCATATAAAATAATAATAGCTAAGACTTTTGCTAAAGCAGACCAAGTGAGGAAATCTCCCCCATTTATGACAATATAAAATTGTGCAAAAATCAAGGTGAGCATTGTTAGAAGCAAGCTAATCACAAAACAGCTTAAAATATAGCTACCAGCTAAACTACTTCTTTTTATAGGCGAAGCGAAGAAATCTTTATCAATCTTCAGCTTCCGATCCTCTACCATATTACTCAATGCACTTATTCCAGTCGTAATCGGTGCAATTGCGATGATACCTGCCATCAGCCAAGAATCAATTAATGTTCCAGCTCCTTCTACACCATCGAAATTACTTTTCATGACATCTCCCAAAAATAATAAATACAATCCTATTACAATCAGAACACTTAAAAGGGAAAAAAATACACCGGCCTTATCGCGAAAAAACACCAACAAATTCCGTTTCACTAAATATCTCATTCTCTTAATCCTTTTCCTGTAATCGTGATAAACACATCATCCATTGTTCCTTTTACTACTTGAAAACCAATGATGTCCTCTTTACATTGTTCTAAAATTGGCAATGCTTCTATCGTTGCATTCAGTCTTACGGTTAGCGTATCTACTTTTCGCTCAAATTCATATCCTTCTTCTTTCAAAAGAGCCATTAATTTCTCAATGTCAGCCCCATGAATTTCCAAGTAGTCTGAGCTATACTTTTCCTTCAGTTCTGATGGTGTTCCCTTTGCCACAACCTCACCATTATCAATCACAACAACATAATCAGCTTTCGCGGCCTCCTCCATATAGTGGGTGGTAAGAAAAACCGTCATCCCTGTTTCTCGTTGAATTTGACGAATCGTTTCCCACACCCGCTGTCTCGTTTGTGGATCAAGTCCTGTCGTCGGTTCATCTAAAATCAGGATTTTCGGTTTGTTAATCAGCGCCCTTGCAATATCTGCCCTTCTTCTTTGTCCACCGGATAATTTTCCATAGGGTTGATTTAAAAAACTTCGGACCTCTGTATAATCAATGGCATACTCCATTCTTTCTTTCAATTCCTGGCCCGACAATCCATATAAACTGCCACGGCATATAAGATTTTCTTTCACTGTCAATAAATCATCTAAAAGACTTGTTTGAAAAACAATTCCCAATTCAGAGCGAATATTGCTATCATCCAAACCAAGTTGATGTTGATTAATGGTGACATGACCACCATCCGGCTTTAATAAAGTGCAAAGAATATCAATCGTCGTAGATTTCCCAGCTCCATTCGGACCTAAAAAGGCAAAAAGCGCCCCTTCTTCTACATAAAAATCAATTCCTTTTACTGCCTCAATGCTTCCATATGATTTCTTTAAGGCAGAAACTTCAATTATTTTCCCCATTCGCAACATACCTCCTCGCTCGTTAAAATAATGGTTAGCTGAGTAAACCCGGATAACTCTTTTTAATATAGCATAGGATTAAGCTTGTAAATATAAATTTTATGTTAATTGGGAATTTTTAGACGTAAAAATAAAGGCGGGTTAGCATATAGCTACCCGCCCTATTCCATCTGCTCTTATTCAACTATTTAAAATAATGTTGACGCTTGGCGCAAATGATCATCTTTTCGTGCTCTATTAACTTACTGTTCGCTTGTTTTTCCCCATTAATAAAGACCGTTTTCCCTTCCTCTAACCCATGAATAATGAACTCCATATCCTCCCATACTGGCTCATATTGGCTATGGCTTGTTTTACATGTTATGTCTAACTTTCCAAGCTCCATTTCAGCAGTGATGATCGCCTTGAAAAACTCCCCGTGCTCATATGCAAATGATTTCCCATCGTCCTCATAATAAGTAAAGCTAGCTTTCCCCTCTTTACTTGGATAAAGATGAATCTTTAAAAGAGTTTCATCTTGTTTAGTTGAACCTTTTACCGTACCATGCGTAATAATGGAGCCTTCCTTTACAAACAGCGGCAAAGTTTCTAAATCAGCTTCAACTAAATAGTGGTTACCACCAGATAACCTTTCGTCAGTCCAATAATTGACCCACGTTCCTTCTGGTAAATAAACAACGCGATGAAACGTATCCGGCGTTAAAATAGGGGCAACGATCAGATTCGAACCGATCATAAATTGATCAGATAAGTTAACGGTATGTTGATCATTTGGATATTCAAGCATTAAAGCTCGCATAACAGGAAGCCCTGTTGTACTTGCTTCCTGAAACAATGTATATAAATATGGCAACCACCGATAACGTTCTTGAATATATCTTTTAATGATTTGTTCATATTTCTCTCCAAAAGACCAAGGCTCCTGATGAATTGACTTTAATTCACAATGATTGCGAAAATATGGAGTAAATGTACCAAATTGTGTCCAGCGGGCTAATAATTGCCCATTCGAGTCATGTGCAAATCCACCGACATCTGGCCCGCAAAAAGGAACACCTGAAATACCTAAATTCATACACATCGGCAAAGCCATCTGCAAATGTTCCCAGAAGCTGCGGTTATCTCCTGTCCAAACAGTCGCATAGCGTTGAATTCCTGCATAACCAGCACGAGTTAATAAAAAAGGGCGTTTGCCATCGATCTGCTTTTTTAACCCATCATATGTTGCCTCTCCCATAAGCAAACCATAAAGATTATGAAGCTCACGATGTGTTTTTGGGTCACCATCATTATCATGGACAACATTTAAATCCATTGTTTTCGACTCATTAAAAACAGAGGGTTCATTCATATCATTCCATACACCTTCGATCCCTAATTTGGTGTAAAATTGATGGCTCTCTCCCCACCATCGACGTACATCTTTTTTGGTGAAATCAGGAAAGGCACTTTTCCCTGGCCATACATCACCGTGGAAGATTTCTCCATCTAAATATTTGCAAAGCATATCACCTCTAATTCCTTCTTGATAAAGATAGTATTCGGGATCAGCTTTAACTCCGGGATCAACGATTGGGACAATATGCACCCCTTCTACCCTTAATTCCTCGATTAATTTTTCCGGATTTGAAAAGCGCTCTTGATCAAATGTAAACACACGATAGCCATCCATATGATGAATATCTAAGTAAACAGCATCTAATGGAATAGATTTTTCTTTAAAAGTTTGCACTAATTCCCTCACTTCTTGCTCTGTTTTATAACTGTATCTTGATTGGTGATAACCTAATGCCCATTTTGGTGGAAGCGGCATTTTCCCAGTAATAGCCGTGTACTGTTCGATTACATGTTTAGGAGTAGGACCTCCGAATATATAATAATCTAACTGGCCTCTCTCCGCTAAAAAAGAATAGGTCTCTGTTGATGATTTCAGATCGAAAATGCTTTTAGATGGATTATCTAAAAAGATTCCATACGCTTTCCCTTGACGGACTGCCATAAAATAAGGAATAGATTGATAAATAGGATCTGTTTCGGGATTGTGAGGGGCATATACATCCGTATTCCACATCGTCAGCTTTTCACCGCGTTTATCTAAGTAGCCCGTTTTTTCTCCAAATCCGTAAAAATGTTGATCCTCCACCATTTGTTTATAACAGATCACCCCTTTAGTCTCGTTAAAAGCCATTCCCTGATCTGCCTCTTCAAGAAGCAATGAGCCATTTTGATCAAAAACAGATATTAAGAGCGGAGTTTTATTTATATGAAGCGAGAGCTTCTTACTTTTTAAATAGAGTTCTTCCTGATTCTCTTGCAACGACAAGTTCAATTGCACAGGTTTCTTTATCACTGCTCTTGTCGTTTGCTTTGAAGGTTTCTTCTTCGGATTCATCATAATACGGACAATATCATCTCGATAAAATATAATCGTAACATAGCCATTTTCAGCTTCCATTTCTAAAATATGCTTGCTCTCAAACGCATGAGATACAAGCGCCCCTACACTTCTATAACGAGTATGTTGCTCGTATTCTTTATCTGGTAGGATTGCAAAACTGGTATCATTCATATTCTTGTCCCCTCCAAAAGTTGTTCATCTATAAAATGCTAACTATTAAATAAGCTTTTATTATCCCTTTGTGGCGCCAGAGGTTAAACCGCTAATTAAATAGCGCTGCAGCATTAAAAAAACGATAGCTATCGGAACTGCAATTAAAATGGAGCCAGCAGCAAACCTGGTAAAGTTGTTAGCAAATTGAGCATTAACAAAATTATAAAGCCCTAATGCCAGCGTATAATTCTCTGGACTTCGTAAAATAATTCTCGGCAGAATAAAGTCCATGAATGGAGCCATAAAATTGAATAAGGCAACAACAGCAAGAATTGGCTTCGCAAGCGGCAGCATGATCGTAAATAACACGCGAAAATGTCCCGCCCCATCCATTCTCGCTGATTCATCTAATTCCCTCGGAATTGTATCGAAGTAACCTTTCACAAGAAATGCGTTCATAGGAATCGAACCACCGATGTAAATAATGATTAAGCCTAAAAGTGAATCCAGCAATCCAACTAAGTTTAATAAGATATAGATCGCTACCATCGCCATTAGCACAGGAAACATTTGCAATAAAAGAAATGTGTATAAGCCGTATTTACGACCAACAAAGCGATATCTTGAAAAGGCATAGGCGACAAGTGAAACGCAAATCGTCGAACCAATTGATGCAGCAAATGCAACGATCAATGTGTTCTTATACCAAAGCAAATAATCGCTGTCTGGATCAGTAAACAACCAAATATAATGTTTAAACGACCAATTTTCGGGGATCATTTTTGCACCAAAAAGGCTGGAGCCTGGATTTAATGAAAGTCCAAACGTCCAAAGAAGAGGGTACAAAATAATGACAAACATGATGAAAATACTTCCATAGATCCCGATTAATTGTAATATGTTTTTCGTTTTACTATTCATTACAGTTCTCCCCCCTCTTTAAATGAGGACGTTCTTCTAAATTGGAAAAAAGCGAAAATGGCAACAATGAATCCTAAAATAAGTGAAATTGCCGCCGCGATACTGAACTGACTTGATTCGAAAGTCAAATCGTATACCCAAGAAATCAAAATATCAGTACCTCCGGCATTTTGATTTTTAACAGCAGGCCCGCCCTGATTAAACAAATAAATGATATTAAAATTATTGAAATTTTGCGCATACTGCATGATTAATAATGGGGCAGTGGCAAACATAAGATGCGGGAACGTAATATATTTAAATTTCTGAAATGAAGATGCACCATCGATATCTGCCGCTTCATACCACTCTTGGGAAATACTTTGTAGCACCCCAGTAAATAAAGCGAAAACAAACGGAAAGCCAAGCCAAATCTGAATGCTTATAAGAGCGATTCTTGCCCAAAACGGATCACTTAGCCAAGGTATTTGTGTATCAAAAAACGGCATTAAAATATCTCGATTGATAGCACCAAAATTATCATTAAATAAAGCCGAGAATATAAGAATCGTGACAAAGCCTGGAACTGCCCATGGCAAAATCAGAACCGTTCTTATCAATTTTTTAAATTTCACCCTTGCATCGTTTACGATAACAGCCAAATACATTGCAAGTCCTATTTGCAGAGTCGTGGCAACAAATGTCCATATTAACGTCCATGAAAGGACAGACAAGAAGGTGTTTCTCCAAATTGGGATCGTTAATAGTGATTTAAAGTTTTCAAAGCCAACCCAATCAAGTAGGTTTTTTGGCGGTGAGTTCATAAGTGTGTAGTTGGTAAATGCAAGGAACGCCATAAATAATAATGGAAAAATAACAACGAACACTAACAAGAATAATCCTGGCCCAGTTAAAATATAAGGAAAAGCATAATCCCAAGAATCTTTCACTGTTTCTTTTAAACTCTTTCTTTCAAAACCATCTTGTATTTTCCGCGCATCCTTTTTCGCATCGACAATATTAATGGCATAAAAGAGCAGAGCGAACACTGTTACTATTAAGGCAATAATTCCTTGACTTAACAATACCCTCGAATCATCTATTGCTGGTATTTCTCCCAGTGTCCACAATCCCCAGTATCCAATATTCAATAAATCATAAAAGACAATGATAAATGAAATTGACAAAATAAGAAAAAAGGAGCCCTTTATATAACGTTTGTTATAAAACTGACCAAGACCCGGTATAACTGACAAAATTGCCGCTAATCGAGGGCTATGTTTTTTATTGTGAATCGATGCCAAAGCGAAATACCCCCTTTACATAATCAAAAACTGATTATCTAATAAACTACGAGATTCGCCGCTTAGATGCATCCATACAAATGGAGAACAGCTAAGCAGCGACAGCGAAAACTTATTTATAGTTTAGTTCTATATCTTGCTGTATCGCTTCAACTGCTTCATCCAAGGACTCTTTCACATCTTCTCCTTGAGTGATAAAGGTTAATGCATCTGCCATTGGATCCCAAACCGCGGAAAGCGCTGGTACAGGCGGGAATGGTCTAGCATGTTCCAATTGTGTGGCAAAGCCTCTAATTAATGGATCATTTTGAAATTGATCGCTGCTTAAAATGGAGGATTTTGCTGGCATCTCTCCAGTTTTTTCATAATATGTTTTTAATGACTCCTCATTCGTTAAATAAATAGAAAGCTCTGTTGCTGCCTCTGGATACTTTGTGTATGCAGATAACATCCATCCTTTCGTTCCTAAAAAGGTAATTGGATACTCACCATTTTCAAGCTTTGGAAGCGGGGCAGTACCTAATTTATCTCCCAACGCTTCTTTAAATTCAGCAAGAGCCCACGGACCGTTCACGACAGCACCAACTTTTCCCTCATTAAACAAGCCACCTGCTACATCCTGTGTAACCCCGGTTGGTAAGTAACTGTTTTCAAACCAACCCTGAATCATCTTCGCTCCAGCAACAGCTTCGTCACTGTTCAAACCCATTTGCTCAACTTGAAATACATCATTTTCTTCAGCAAAAATATATGCTCCTTGTCCTGCCATGAATGGAAATGAGAAATAAAAATCTGCAGCTGGATATAAGAAACCATATCGATCAATTGCTACATCTGTCAGTTCTTTCGCAATTGCTTCCAGTTCAGCAATCGTTTCAGGAGCCTCTGGAATTAGGTCTTTATTGTAATAAAGGGCAAGGGATTCAACGACTGCCGGCAAACCATAAACTTCTCCCTCATAACTTAATGCATCAACCGAACCTTCTGAATATGTTTCAAGTACTTTATCCTCCACATTCATTGGCTGGACAAGACCTTTTATAGACAAACTGCCAATACCCGGTTGAAAAAATAAATCTGGCCCATTTCCAGAAGGACCATCTAATGACATAGCTTCTTCCTGCTCATCCATAGCAAACGGCAGTACTTCTACTTCAATACCTGTCTCATTCGTAAATTCTTGTGAAATTTCTTGTACGGCACTAGCTTGATCGTTAGGTGCCCATACTAGTAATTTTTCTGGCTTTTCTCCTCCCTCTTCAGAATCCGCATCTGAAGATACATCACGATCTGGACCACAAGCAGTTAAGGACAATGTAAATAATAAGGCAATCAAGATAAACAGCTTTTTCTTCATTCAATATCTCCCCCTAAACGAGTATAAATAGAGCAAATCTTTATATTTCTCGTGCATCACCTCCTTTTAGTTAACCGGTTAACTGAAACACAAAAAAATATATGTTTAGTTAATCGGTTAACTAGATTGGTGAAAATAAAGTGCTACTTTGTAAATAGCACATTTATTCTCAAATTCTCCTTGTTGATCCTCTCACTACAAGTTGCACCGGAAGCTCGATCGTATGCTGTTCTGCATCCGGAGCTTCAAAGGAATGAATCAACAATTCAGCCGCTGATTTTCCTTTTTGAAAAATATCTTGCCTGACTGTTGTTAAACTAGGAGTCATATATTTGCTTATACTTAAATCATCAAAACCGACGACCGAGTAATGTTCAGGAACCAACTTTTTATTCTCCTGAAATGCTTTTATCATTCCGATTGCTAAAATATCAGACACCACTACAATCCCTGTAATTGGCTTGGACTCCGTTAATATTTGTTCACCAAGTTGAATTCCCTTTTCAAAAGATATATCTAGAGCCTCATAGATGAATTCTGACTTCAATTTTACACCAGCTTGCTGAAGTGCTTTTTTAAATCCAGTGAAACGTTTTGAATCAACTGGACTCAGCTCTAAACTAGTGGAGACAAAAGCAATATTTTTATGTCCTAGTTCGATCAGATGCTTTCCTGCTAAATAACCGCCATATTCGTCATCTATCTTCACATTTTGAAAAAAACTAGTGTACTCCTCATACGTATCAATAAGAACAATCGGGATATCAAGCTTGGTCATTTCTGCAAATAAATTTTGTGGAAATTTCCCTAAAAAAATAACCCCATCTAAATTTCTTTTTTTCACCCATAGCCTTGCTTCTTCAGGGCTAGAAACTCCAGTGATCATCGTATCAAATTTATGATTACGGGCAACCATCTCTACGCCGCTGACAAACTCATTATAATAGAGATTATTTTTAAACACGGCTGGAGAGTCTTCCGTTATCGGCAACATGATTCCGATAATATTTGATTTCTTTTTTGATAGACTAACGGCTGTAAAATCTGGATAGTAGTTTAATGTCTCTATCGCTTCTAAAACCCTTGTTTTCGTATCTTCTGATACTTTATTTACACCATTTAAAACATATGAGACAGTAGCAGGAGACACCTTTGCATATTTAGCTACATCTCTAATTGTTGGCTTCTTATTCATAGTCCCTCCATGTTAACCGGTTAACCTTAATTGGATAATATTATTTAACTTCTGATTTGTCAACCATATTTCTGAATTTATCCACTTAAATTGCAAGCGTTTTATAATCAAATTCAAAATACCTCTAAAAATGGACAAATGTTACAATTATCTTAAGTGGATAAAGGAGGAAAGCAAATGACAAATAAAGATAATCCCGTTGCAAAAGCATTATTCGTTGTCGGAGTTTTGATCATCCTTTTTAGTGCTGTATCAGGGTTATTATACGGGACAAGTTCCGACGACCATTTCTTTTTAGGAGAGCTGCAAACGACTATAGGCTGGTCAATGTTTATTTCTGGAATAATATGTGGACTCATTTTCCTAGGATTCTCAGAAATTATTAAGCTTTTGCAAGGAATTTATAATCAAAATGAAAAAGCAGCACTGGCACCGCTTGTGGAACAAGAGAACCACTCTAGTCCAGTGACGGAACCAGTAAAATCCATCATTACTGCCAAAGTAACTCAAGAAATTGAGCAATTTTATCAAGCAAAAAACTTAAAAGTGGTTCATATTGAAGAAACCAATGAGGAAGATTTTTTTAAAGTTACATTAGATAATGGTCACATCAACTGGATTGAATTAGGTGGATTTAAACCCATTATTCATTCTGAAAAAGAATGAACATCTCCGAAATAGAAAAAATTATTATAAAAATATCATATAAACTGTGTAAGCCAATCCTTACATAGTTTATATGATAAAAATTAAAAACGATCGCTGATATAAACTATTACAAGAATGACCACATAAATCCACGGTGATTCATTTCCATGCTCCCTATCCGCTTTTCTTTGCTTATGTTCGTTCATTAGTCATAATCCTCATAGTCCTTTTTAAATAACACTTCCTTTGGGATTTCAATTCCTTTAGAACCCCTTATATCGACTTCTTTTTCTTCAGCTGGATAATAAACAATAAAGCTCTGCTGATTGATTTTTGCCAATCGCTTCGGCAGCACTTCAAGTTGAGGGTGCCAAGCAATTGTCCCTTTCCTCGCACTCAGAATGACAATTAAATCATCTGATTTAAAGTGCGAAACATACTCTGTTTGTAAGCTAAGCCAACTATTTAATTTTATTAATTCCGTTGGTGGCTCTGGCTTTGTTTTCTGTAAATATTTCTCATAATTCTCGACAGAATCATTGATCACTAGCACTAACAAGGAAGCACTTAATCGGCTCGTCAAAATTTTTATCCGAGACAAGGCTTCGATAAAACCAGGTTTATGATCGGTTCCGTATGGAATGATTAGAATCATCCGTCGTGTTGTTTGAAGCGGTTGACTCAATTTTGAGACTAGAATCGTTTGATTGGTTTGATCGACAAAACGATCGATAATGCTGCCAAATAATTTATTGGCTTTTCTTTCTGCATCCCAGCCAATTACAATTGTATTAATTCTTTCTTCCGTCATCGCCCTTATAATCCCATTAGCGACATTGTGATCAACTCTCGTAATAGGGCGCACTGGAATTTCTGCACCTGAAGCGTACATGACCGCATGCCCGAGCATTTTTTCTGCGTGCGCAACTTCATTTTGTGCTGATTTTATATCTTTTTGAACGACTGTAAGTGTGTATAAAGGTTGGTCATCTGTTTTAATCTGCTTGATTAAATTCGCCAAATCAATTAACAATTCCATCGTTTGTGGATTTTCTAGAGGAATAAGAATCCGCTCCGGATCTTCATTTCTGTCACTAGGGCGCTGTTCCTCCTTTAACGCCAGCTTTCTTCCGTATTTCTCAACTAAATACGGTCCGACGATACATGTTAATAAGATCATGATAATAACAGCGTTAACGGTAGCCTGATCGAGCAACCCCACCTCATAGCCAACCAGTGTGGATGCAAGAGTAGCAGCCGCTTGCGGTATTGTTAAGCCAACCATTACGTTCCGTTCTGTTATTGAATAATTATAAATTTTTCTAATTATAAACGGGGCTGATGCTTTCCCAATAAATACGGAAACCACTATCGTAACGGTTATCAGCCATGACTTTGGGTTATGAAAGAGCACACTTAAATCCATTAGCATCCCTACAGACAATAAGAAGAAAGGGATAAATAAGGCATTGCCTAAAAAGCGAATTCGGTTCATTAATGTTCCATAATCCAACACTAAGCGATTAAGGGCCAAACCTGCCAAAAATGCTCCGATGATCGGCTGCATCCCAACCATAATCGCCAAAGAACCTGAAACAAAGAGAATCACCATTACATACGTAAAATTGGCTATTCCTTCATTCTCTGCATTTCGAAAAAACCAACTTGATAATTTGGGTGCTCCCCATAAAATTAATGCAACAAATAAAATAAAGGAAATAATCATTTTGAGCCAGAAGATGGGTGAGAGCTGGCCTGCAGTGGCACCTGTGATGATTGCTAAAACGAATAAAGCGAATGTATCTGTTAACAGCGTCCCACCTACTGCTGTTGTAACAGCCTTGTTTTTAGCAATCCCCAATCTGCTAGCAATTGGATAAGTTAGCAATGTATGCGAACCAAGAATGGAGCCTAACAGAAGCGATGCAGTTAAACTATAATTGAAAACAATTCCGACAGCTGTCCCTAAAATCAATGGAATGGTAAAAGAAAGAGAGCCAAAAAGAACACTTCGTCTGCGATACTTTTTAAAGCCATCAAGATCTAATTCTAAGCCTGCAATAAATATAATAAACAATAGCCCTATCGTCCCTAACAAAACAATCGTTTGATCCCTTTCTAACAGATGGAATCCATGTGGACCAATGATGACCCCTGCTAATATTGGACCAATAATCCCTGGTATTTTCATTTTCTTCATCAAAATAGGTGTGAAAAAGAAAATAACCATTGCCAAAGCAAAAATAATGACAGGCTGATCGATTGGAAGATTGATCAAAAAATCCCCCCTAAATTTAAAGTAAAGTCCTGAAGTCTTGTATGTCATTTAGGATAAGATTCAGCATATGACATTGTATGTACCTATTTATTGATTATGCTTGGAAATGGTGGGAAACGAAGTTAAGCGTGCAGTTCCATACTCCTCCTGATTTATCAGGTTTCATCGGTTTATGCTAGACGGAGAACCACTTTCAAACAACGGCAAAGTCCATCATTCTCTAGAGCAAAATAAAGGAAGTGGAAAAAACAAACCGGTTTCTCCACTTCCTTTTCAATTATTCTTTGAGAGTTTGAGGAACTTAATAGTTTTGTTCATATTGCAAGTTCACAGACCGGTTGTGAAAAACGGGTGATTGGAACGAAAAAACCCCCTATGTAATAAGTTAGCCCCTTCTCTTTTTCAAGCTACATTAATTAGCTACAAATTCCGTCAATAGTGACTTATCTTTTAATTGATTTCTTGCTCTTCTCATCCTCGTTTTCACTGTAGCTATTGGCAATTTTTTTGCTGAACTTATTTCTAATAACGAGTTATTCTTAAAATAGTATAAAAGAATGGGTTCCCGGTAAATCGTTGGCAACTCCTTTATTATTTCGAGTATTTCCTCAATTGAGCATTTAGTTAACACATAGTCCTCTGGCTCCGGGATCGAACACTCTATTTCATAATGAAAAACCTTTTCTTCCCAAAATTTTTGTACTGTTTTTTGTTTTCTCCAAAAATCACGACATTTATTGATCGCAATCTTGAATATCCAACTCTTGAAATTAGCGCGCTCCTCAAACTGCCCTAAATGTAAATACGCTGAAATTAATACTTCCTGATATAAATCCTCTGCTAATTCCTTATTTCGTACTTGTTTATAAATAAACAGAGATAATGAAGAACCATTTTCTCTAATCCAGTCTTCAAATTCAAATGGCTTATTTTTTTCACCTACCATTTTGAACCTCCCTCTTCCCATCTTTTAAACTTGGCAACTTTTCCATAGCCTTAAGAAAAATGAGTCACAATTCTTTCTCCGCTTTTTTGAAACTATCATCTTTAAATGAAAAATCTGCAGGTTATATTTAATTCGCTCGTACTTTAGCTAAGCAAGTCGGAAGAAATAGATCATTGCAAGCTGCTTCATTCTTTAAACTCTTACATAAAAGTAAAACATCCGCAGTGCATCAGGATCGTTTTATAATTTATGTTTTGAGCATAAGTTTCATAAACTCCTTATTCGTCATGTCTTTACATCGTTCCATCAGAGGTACATCCTGGCTAAGCCACTTAGACAAAATATCTTTATGTCCCTATTTTTAGAGGGTATCCAAAAAATGTTTATCTTTTTGGACACCCTCTTGTTAACTTTTTCACGAATGATTTTCTCTTTTAAAAAATCACTCTTCTTTAAACAATCATTCTTTTTACTTGTCTTACATAGACATAGCGAACAATCATAAAGTAAACCATTTGAATAAAGGCAAAGCTTGCTAATACGATCGTTGATTCAACAATTAGGTTGTAATCAAACATACGGGATAATGCCGTTAATGCAACAGCCCCGTGGATTAAAGCGACCACAATTGGTGAGAAAAATAGTAAGGCCACTTGCCTACTCACAACTTTATTGAGCTCTGATTGCGTCAAACCAATTTTGGCGATAGAACTGAATTTACGCTTTTCCTCCTCTAAATCGGTAAATAATCGGAAATAAAGAAAGCTTCCCGCAGAAACGAAGAATACAATTCCAATAAACAAACCAATAAATAAGATAGGACCGAATGCTTTATTAATTTGATAGATAGCATAGTCAACTGAAAATGCTTTATATTCTAATTGTTCTTCTAATTTTTCTCCCACTTTAACTAACTGTTCCATGTCTGCCTCACTTGCTTCCCAAGCAACAGTCAAAGTGGTTCTTAATGGTGAACCTAGCTTTTCAAAAACGTTGTCATTCACAACATAATAACCGGTTAACTCTCCGATTACCTCCGTTTCGACAACGCGGCTCGGCACAAGTTCTTCTCCAGTATTTAGTTGAATGTTGCTTTCCATCAATCCTTTGCTTGCTTTCTGCCCCTCAAAGATCATGGCATTGCTTTGTTCCACTACAATAGCCTCATTTTCCTCTGGATGAAGTTCCTTCTCCCCAATTAACGCTGCAAAACGATTATAATCGGAGGCCTTGGCGATTAACACTCCATTACTAGACAATGGCGTTGTAAAATAGTTTAATTCCTGAGACTCCATCCTTGCAGCAATTTTTTCCTCTTCCAATATCGAATTGATTTTTTGAATATCATTTTCAATCGCTTCTTTACTGTCATCTTTATTTGGACTATAGGTAACGGTATATGGATTTACTTCTTTTACCCCTTTAGTGAGGTATGATTGAAATCCATATAATGTCCCGATTGCGCTAAAAGCAACCGTTGAGATGATGGACACCATAAAAAATGTCCTTGCATTATCTTTCATTCGAAAGGATAAGTCAGAAAACAGGAGCATATTTGTTTTTCGCCAAAAAAATGATCTCCTTTTTTTCAACATTCGAATGAAATACACACTCAATTGCGTAAAAAGAAGATAGGTTCCTAATATTACGACAACTACAACTGGGACCAACGCGAAGACCACTTGAATTCCCTTAACGTATAGAGCTGTGCCATAACCAGCAATGAGAAGCAATGCAGCAAGCATCGACAGAATAATGGATGCTTTTGGCTCTCCTTTCGACTGTTTATCTCCTTTTATTAAATCAATTAATTTCTTTGTACGCAGAACAAATGAAACAAAAACAGATATACAGAAAAAGAGAATGACAAAGCTTACAAAAGTCACAACGATAGCAAGAGTTGGAAAATAAAAATCTAATGATTCATTTACGATTAACACATTTTCAGCAATTAAGAGTATTGCTTTCGCAAATACAAGGCCTGAAAGGATTCCTCCGACCGTTGCTAAAAAACCAATCAGGATATTTTCCAAAAATACCATCAAGCGAATTTGCTTATTCGATGCTCCTAACATCATTAACAATCCAAACTCCTTCTTTCTTGACTGTAAGAAAGAACTCATTGAATATAGGATAAAAAAGAAAGAGAATACATAGATGATTCCACCTGCAACGCCCATTCCAAAAAGTGCATTATTATTAACGGAACCTTCAGAAAAAGCAGGGTGAAAAGCAAAGATGGCAAAGGTAAAAAACACCATCACAGTGAACATACTGCTTAGAAAATAAGCAATATACAATCGCTTATTGCGCATTACATTGTTAAACGCGAACTGACGAAAGGTCATGACCTTCTCCTCCCATCAACGAAAGCATGTCAATGATCTTTTGAAAAAATGCTTGTCTGCTTTCCCCACGGTAAATCTCAGAATGAAGTTTACCATCACGGATAAAAATAACTCGGTCCGAATAACTTGCCGCTTGTGGATCATGGGTGACCATTAGCAAACTCGTTTCTTCCCTTTCATTGATGGATACAAGCATTTTCATAACATCCTTTGATGCTTTCGAATCAAGGTTCCCTGTCGGTTCATCCGCTAACAGAAGCTTAGGCTCATGAATCATCGCTCTTGCTATGGCAACCCGTTGAGCCTGACCACCTGAAATTTCGTACGTCCGTTTATTCATAATCGAAGCAATCCCTAGACTTTCAGCGATTTTATGTGCTTTTTCTTTCATGACACTCACACTAGTGCCTTCTAATGTCAATGGGAGCACAATATTTTCTTCAACCGTTAATGTATGGAGTAGGTTGAAATCCTGAAAAATAAAACCTAATTCATTTCTGCGAAAGCGTGCTAAAGCATTTTTCTTCAGCTTATGCGGGTTCGTTCCTTCAATTTCAATTTCTCCCGTTGTAGGTATATCGTTCGTAGAAATAATATTTAATAATGTTGTTTTTCCACTACCAGACGGACCCATTATGGAAACGAATTCGCCTTTTTCAATTTCAAGATCAATATCAGTAAGGGCACGGTAAGCAATTTTCCCTTCGTAAATCTTACTTACTTTTGAAACTTTAAGCATTATTTTTTCTCCTTTCGTGATCTTCTAGGAAAAGTATAGCCTTAGTCTCAAAACATAAACTATCGATTATACTTTCATGAACCTTACATTGATGTAATGTTTTGTGTTTGAGAAAAAATAAGCCTAACCGTTGTCCCCTCCCCAACCTTCGATTCCAATTCAATCCGATGCTCTAACCTTGCGACCACTTCTTTTACTAAGTAAAGTCCCATCCCGGTTGATTCTCGATACTTACGCCCATTTTCCCCCGTATAAAACTTGTTAAAAACTCGCTTCTGATCAGAGACAGGAATTCCAATTCCAAAGTCCTTCACTTCTAATACCGCTTCGCCCGCCTTTATATAAATAGAAATAACCAATTGATTCGTCTTTCCAGTAGAATATTTAACTGCATTATGTACTAATTGTGATAATAAAAAGAATAGCCACTTTTCATCGCTTTCTACTATGACGTCATTCTTTTTCTCAATTAACTTGGGGTACACTTCGTTTCGAATAAAAAAACGCTTGTTCTCCTGATTCACTTCATGTACGAGCTTAGCTAACCTAATCGGCTTTATCTGAAAATCTTCCGCAATCGTACGCAATCTTGCCATGTAAAGAACTGTATTTAAACCGTTTCTCATCCGCTCTGTTTCCTCACGAATGCTAGACGATTCCGGCTCATCGAGCGTTTGCGCAGTTAATTCAATCACAGATAGCGGCGTCTTCATTTGATGGACCCACCGATCCATAAATAACAAATGTTCATCCTGCCTCTCTTCTGCCTTTTGAATTTCTTCTAAATACAAACGATACTGAGAAACTAGCAACTGATCAAGTGCTTCAGAAATGGGGGCCTGCTCCGTAGTCTCCATTGATCCATCTAATGTTTCTATTGAATTTTGTAACCTATGGTAAAAATTTCTTCTGCTAATATATTGATAAATAAGATATGCAGTTAACGTCACAACAGAAAGAAAGACTGCATATATGATCACTCCCAAACCCCGATAACCGTCGAGCCAAAATAGAGCAGGAATAAGAATACATTGAATCAATTGAATTCCAATAAGTAGTACATGCTCGCGGAGAAATAATTTCATCGTTCTTCCCCATTCCATGTAATGCGTAGACGATAGCCTGCTCCTCGAACTGTTTCGACTGCATCCTCAATTCCTAACTCAGAAAACTTTTTACGCACACGTGTAATATTTACATTCAGAGTATTTTCATCAACGTATGCTTGATCATCCCATAGTTTCTCTAATAGATCCTGTCGGCCAGCTACACGAGGATATCGTTCAAGCAGCCTTTCGATAATATCTGATTCCTTTTTGGTTAATTGGGCTACTTTTTTTCCAAATCTAAGTTCTAACCGCTCTGGATATAAACTTAGTCCATTCTGGATAAGCATCCTTTCCTCAAATTTAGCTGCATATTCTCCGTATGCTCTTCGTAAATGACTTCGTATTTTCGCCATCACGATATCGGGATGGAATGGTTTTGTGATAAAGTCATCGCCTCCATTTTCCAATGCCATTACTTGATCCATATCACCTGTACGAGCTGAAATAAAAATGACTGGGCATATGGATTCTTTGCGTACTTGTCTGCACCAATAATAGCCATCATAGCTAGGAAGATTAATATCTAGTAAAAGAAGGTGAGGCCTTACATTGCGAAATAAGTCCATTATGTTTTCAAATTCTTTCACCACGATAACCTCATATCCATATTTTTCGATATACGCGGATAAATGGTTTGCAATTTTTATATCATCTTCAACAATCATAATTCGATCCATTTGTAATTTCTCCCTAATATTATATTTAAACCTAAGTTTAAGCGATCAGAGACAACCTATCAATGAACCTGTTGACAAAAAACATGAATCAATCGGTTACTAATTTACTTCATATTCCCCTAAAAATTCGGATATTTTCATTAAATAGTGACTAACAAAAAAAATTCGGTGACAATAGGAGAAAAGGATGTGCCTTTTGTGAATAGCTTACTATTCTTTTTTCTAGGTTTCGCTTATCTCCTTTTATTAATATGGGGGATGATATTATCCAAAAAATATGGCTTACTCAATCTTTACAACTTATTATTTCTCGTTATTATCGGACTTGTCTATGATAACTTTATCATCGCATTAGGAAGAGAAATTGGGGAAGGAAACACGCTTGAGAATTTAAGCTATCTTCGATTTTGGTTACATGCTCTTTTCACCCCAACTCTCATCCTTTCTGCCTTATACATTTGTCAAGAGTTTGGCTTCATCTGGGCGAAAAAAACTTTTTGGAGAACCGTTTTTTCCTTATTGACGATCGGACTAATCTTTTATGAACTTTTAACTTCTGTAAAAGGACTGGAACTGGAATCAGTTTGGAGGAATGGTGTACTGACTTATGAGCCATCTGGAGATTCAAACAGCCCCATTATGGTAGGAGCCGTAACTTTAGTATTAATATTTATTGGCCTCATTTTTTTGAAAAAATTTCATTTTCCTTGGTTCTTTATCAGCACAATACTGATAATTTTGGGCGGTATTTCACAGATCTGGCTCAAAAATTTCCCGATTATGAATATATTAGAATTTCTTTTGGTCGCCTCATTACTTTTGACAAAGCAATTTCAAGTTCACCACCGACCGTCTAAAACGATGACATAAAGCAAATATTTTATGTACTGGTACTCATCAAAATGTGAAATCAAGGGGAAAGCAGATGAAAATTCGTTTCGGATATGTAGCAAATGCTTTAGATCTATGGGATGCAAGCCCATCAAAATCTTTAACTTTTACACGTTATTCAACTCTTCCCAAACACGAACGGCTAGAAAAACTAAAATCCGTTACTGCCCAAAACTTAAAGCATACAAAAAGAATTTTGTACTACAATGTTGCCCATGAAATTGAATTATATCGTTTTTCAAGTTCTCTTGTCCCTCTTGCTACCCATCCTGAAGTGATGTGGGATTACTTAACACCTTTTAAAGACGAGTGGGATGAGCTCGGAGCACTTATTCAGCAATTTAATCTTCGGGTCAGCTTTCACCCAAGTCAATACACCCTTTTCACAAGTCCAAGAGAAGAGGTAACAAGTAATGCTATTAACGATATGGAATATCATTTTAATATGCTTCGAGCCATGAATGCACTTAATACTGGCATTATTAATATTCATATCGGAGGTGCCTATGGAGATAAAAGTGTAGCTTTGCAGCGTTTTCGTCATAATTTAAAACAATTGCCAGATGAAATTAAGAAGTATATGACACTTGAAAACGATGATAAAACTTATAATGTCCGGGATACACTTAATAAATGTGAAACCGAGAACATTCCTATGATACTCGATTATCATCATTATATGGCAAATTACGGAAACGAGGATCTCTCAGATTTCTTGCCACGCATTTTCAGCACATGGAAAAAAACGATCCCAAAGGTCCATGTTTCTTCCCCCAAGTCTGAGCTGGCCTATCGTTCTCATGCCGATTTTGTCTCATTAGATTTTGTGTTACCCTTTTTAAGAATGGCAAAAGATATAGATCAAGATTTCGATATTATGGTCGAGGCAAAACAGAAAAATCTTGCCATGCACAAATTAATTGATGATATTACTTCTATTCGGGGAGTTAAACGCATAACAGCTTCTTCGATCGAATGGTCGTGATGAAAAACGATATGGATGAGGTGGAATAAATGACCATTGTCCGTCTTGGTTATGTAGCAATGAGTATGGAACTAAAAAACGCATCTCCTTCTAAAACGATGACTTTCGCCCAATTTAAAAAAATTGATGATAGAAAAGCAGCTATTCGCAAATTGGAGCGTATTGCCCTTTTAAATTTACATAATACGTTAAGGCTGTTAAAACATAATGCAGCTTCGGACATTCATTTTTACCGCCTATCCTCGCGACTAATTCCTTTAGCAAACCATGAAGAACTTCGTGATTGGAATTATCTCCAACCTTTAAAAGATTCCTTACGCGAAATAGGAGATTTCGTTAAAAAACATGAGATGAGAGTTGATTTTCATCCTGATCACTTCGTCCTCCTAAATTCTAAACAGAAGGAGATCCTAAAAAACTCTATAAAAACCTTAAAAATGCACTTTTTATTGTTGAAAGAAATGGGGATAAACACGACACATCGCTGTGTCATGCATATTGGCGGCAACTATAAGGAAACAGAAAAATCACTTGAGCAATTTGTGGAAAACTGGATGGTCGTACCTAGACCTATTCAAAATATGATTATGCTTGAGAATGACGATACTTCCTTCACTTTAAACGATACTCTTTACCTATGTGAAAAACTAAATATTCCTCTAGTTTTCGATTATCATCATCATCTTGCTCATCATCAAGATGATGACTGGGAAAAACAGTGGGAAAGAGTCGTTCAAACGTGGAAGCATTCACCACTTCCGATAAAAATGCATATATCCAGTCCAAAGAGTAATAAAGCTTTCCGTCATCACTCCGATTATGTGGACATAGATATGTTTTTTAAATTTCTTAAATTTATAAAGGGGAGCATCCCTCAGATTGACTGTATGATTGAAGCGAAGCGAAAAGATGAGGCTCTTTTTACATTAATGAAAGAAATAAAAAACAGGGAGGATTTTGAAACGATTGATGGCTCAACTTTTCGACTAAAGTAATGATATGCTTGTCTTGCTTTGTCGAAAAATAAAAAGGTGAAAGCAATCTGATTTCACCTTTTTTCAATGCAATTTTATTGTTTTAATTGGTTCATTTCTTGGATACATTCCTGAACAAGGGTCACACCCTGACTCATTGAAGCTCCTCCACCAAATGCTACAGTAACACCAACTGCTTCAAGGATTTCTTGCTCCGAACACCCTTGATCAAGACATCCTTTCGTATGATAGATGATACAATACTCATCTTGTGCATGAATACTAATACCTAATGCAATCAATTGTTTTTGCTTTTGTGATAATGCCCCTTCTTTAAAGCACTCTTCAGTTAAAGCATTGAACTGTCTCGTAAATCCAGGCATTTTTGTGGCAAACTGGCCAATTCCTTCTTTGTACTTTATCAGTGCTTCTTCAGTAGAACTTCTCGCTTCCAAGTATCACCAACTCCATTTCGATATTGATGTCAATCAACGTTATTATGAGCAAAATCCCCCTTTTTTAACAATTGATTTTTGCTCATTTCCTCTTCTGAATACCATGAAGTCAACGTCCCACAAAAAAAAACAGAAGTATTGTTTACCCAAGAAATTTTTCCAAAATAAAATACTCATAATTAACAGCATAAACAGACAAAATTTTAATAATGTTTAAATCTTTGAAAAGGTGATGGAATGGAACAGTCAAATCGGATTCAAGATTATCAAGCTGGAGACATTGTTTATGTTTTTTACCGTAACCCTCATACTCAGGATGTAGCCAATATCCAGGCAGCAGCCGTTGTGAATCATCCAGAGAAAGAGAATGAACTTGCTTTGTTTTTGTATGAAACATATTATCCACTTTCAGATGAAGTGGCGATCTATAAACAGAGGAAGAAGCCAATCAAGCCTATCATTACTACTATGGGGACGCTTCAGAAGGGGTATTGGAATGAATAAACCATTTACACCAAAATTAGTCTATTTTGAGCCAAAGGCTTTAGACTACCCTTTAGGAAAAGAGCTTTTTGACAAATTTGAAAAATCAGATGTGGAAATAAGATATACAACATCACATAACCAAATAAGAAACTTACCTGGAGACAGCGATTTTCAAAAATATAGAGTAGCGAAGTCTACACTTGTAGTAGGAATTAGAAAAACACTAAAATTCGACACCTCCTTGCCTTCGGCAGAGTATGCAATCCCTTTCGCAACAGGCTGCATGGGGCATTGTCATTATTGTTATTTACAAACTACGATGGGAAGCAAGCCCTATATCCGGACATATGTGAATGTTGAGGAGATTTTATCTGCAGCTGATCAATATATAGAGGAAAGGGCTCCTGAGGTAACAAGATTTGAAGCATCATGCACGTCTGATATTGTAGGAATTGATGCTTTAACCCATACACTGAAAAGAGCGATTGAACATTTTGGTCAATCAGAGCTAGGAAAATTAAGATTCGTCACGAAATTCCATCATGTTGATCATCTACTTGATGCAAAACATAATGGAAAAACACGGTTTCGGTTTAGTATTAATGCTGATTATGTCATTAAAAACTTTGAGCCAGGAACATCTCCATTAGAGAAACGAATTGAAGCAGCCGGAAAAGTTGCCAGAGCTGGTTATCCACTTGGCTTTATCGTCGCTCCCATTTATTTGCATGAAGGATGGGAAGAAGGTTATTATCACATGTTTGAGCGCTTGGAAGCAGAGTTGCCACCCGAAGCGAAAAAAGATCTCACTTTTGAATTTATTCAACATCGTTTTACAAAGCCAGCGAAGCGGGTGATTGAAAAAAACTACCCCATGACGAAATTAGAATTGGACGAAGAGAAACGAAGGTATAAATGGGGGAAGTATGGTATTGGAAAGTATATTTATCAAAAGGATGAAGAAGAAGATATTAAATCCCATCTTTATTCCTATATGGAAAAGTTTTTTCCTGATGCGATTTTAGAATATTTCACCTAAAGGGATTGAACATCCGTATTTTTTTCACATTAGTTGATGTTGATTTTTGGCTCATTCTCTCTCTGAATACCACGAACCAATGTTTTCATAGAATATTTAATAGAGTATTTAACAATGCCTTACGAGGTCTTAAAAACAAGGTCTATGCAGGCGATGCTTACTTTTGCTTCCATGAACTTAAAAAAGATGGCGACTTGGACTTGGCAAACTGCTTGAGTCGAGCGAAACTAGTTGATTGGAGTGGAGGGTGCTTGACTCCTGGGGGATTTGCAGGACAGGTGAGATCCCGCAGGAGCGACAGCTCTGAGGAAGCTCACCGCCTGCCCCCCGGAAAGCAAGTGCCCGGAGCGGAAATTAACAGATTTTTACTGCTAACTATCCAAAAATGACAAAAGATTTCTTTTTAGTAATTGGCAAAACGTTCCTCAATTAAGTCTTTAAATTGTTTCATCCGCATATTCATGTTCGTATTTCTTTTGACAATAAAACCTATTTCCCAAATAGCCGTAGGAACGTTAATGGGAATGCTGGTAATGGCACTGTATGATTCGATCTCTGTTAAACTGCCAATAAAAATGAATATTCCTTTATTGAGAGTGACAAATTCATAAGCTAGGTTTAAATCATGACTTAACTTACTAAAAATAGTTGGCCTAATTCCTTCTTTTTCAAAATGCTCCATCACCACTTCCGGCAATCGAAAAGTGTCATCAATTAGAATCAGCTTTTCATTTTTAAGCTCGGTAAACGTAATGCTATCTTTTTTAGAAATCGGATGCTCTTTATTAACAATTGCCACAATCTGATGCTTCATTAAAGGAGAATAAGAAAAGTCAGTATGATTTCTTGGATTTGCAGTCAGAGCCATATCAAGTGTCCCAGCTAATACATTTGCTTCACATACTTTATCATTGTATTCAAAAATATCGATCTCGATGCCCATTTCTTCCTTCCCAAGCTGTAAAATCTCTTTGCCGCTTAATATTCTTAATGTCCCTGGCGAAAAACCTACTTTAAGCCTGTTGTGTTCACATTCAATTTTCCGCTGTACATCATTAGTAAACTGTTCAAATTGCTCAATGAGAGTTCCGGCCTTAGAATGCAGATACGTTCCTAATTCTGTAAGCGTCACACCACGTGAATTCCGGTAAAACAGTTCTGCTCCCATTTCCTTTTCAAGATTGCGGATCGTCCTGCTAAGAGCCTGCTGGGTCATGTAAAGCTCTTTAGCCGCTTTCGTTAAGTTTTTTGTTTCACATACTTTAAGAAAGCACTTTAGTTCAGCAATATCCATTGGGCATCACCTCAAAAAAATAAGAGCTTATACCTATAGTATACAAGCCCTTAAAAAGGAATGCCGTTCGAACTAATGAACATTAAGCAACATTATTATCTAATCGTTTACATATATGGCGTTGAGTATCGTCATAACCTCATCTTTTGACAATTCTTTTGGGACGTAGTGAAAACAAACATCTTCCATTACCATCGGAGCTAATCCCAATAGCTCTTCATTTGCTATTCCAAGCTCCTTGACAGTAGGCATTCCGATCGTCCTATTTAATTCCCGTATCGCCACTGCAACAAATTGACCAATCTCTTCTGCTGTTTCATCGCCAGTATAGGAAATTCCCATTGCTTCTCCTATAAGTTTAACCTTACTAGGGTTTGACTTCACCGCATATTTCATTACTTCCGGCAGAGCAAGGGCACAAATAATACCATGCGCTTTATGAAATGTAGCACCAACAGCATGGGCAATCGCATGTCCAAGATGCACTAAAGCATCATTAAAAGCCATTCCGGCAAAATTACTAGCTAATAGAAGTTTTTCACGTGCCTCGATATTTTTCCCATCTGCTACTGCAATCGGAAGATACTTCGTAACATTTCTAATTGCCTCCAAGGCTAAGAGTTCTGATTTAGGATTAGAATACTTCGTTGTGATCGCTTCAGCAGCATGTGCAAATGTATCCATGCCCGTATAGGCAGTTACATGCTGAGGTACATCCAATGTTGCTTCTGGATCTAAAATTCCTAGTGTAGCAGGGCAAAGAACGGCGCTTTTCACTTGTTTAGCCGTATCTGTAACCACACCCATTATGGTACTTTCACTGCCCGTTCCTGCTGTTGTCGGAATGAGAACAACCGGAACACCTGGGGTGTAAATAGGGTTGCCAAAATACTGATTAATAGGAAGTGGATTGTTGACTAAAACGTTGATCGCTTTTGCTGCATCCAACACGCTTCCACCTCCAAAAGCAACGATGCCATCAACCTGTTCAGCTTTTGCTAATTTGCCTCCTTCATTGACAATATAATCCGGCGGATCAGGAACAATCTTTGTAAATGGGACAACTTTAATCCCTGACTCTACTAAACTATCATAACAATTCCGATATGCCTTTAGTTTAGAAATCGTTTCGTCTGATACAAGCATTACCTTTTTACAGCCTAACTTTTTTACTTCCTCCCCTGTATGGCGAATGGTTCCTGTCCCAAAAATAATCGGACATAACTGTGCATATTTTGCCATGTTATACACTCCTCCTCACCTTTTTTAAAGGGCATATGCGCTTAAGTAGCCTGCTTCCATCGCTTCTCTTATTTTTCCTGGCTTCATAGCATCTCCAAGCACCTTAACATGGTCAAAGGCCGCTTGAATTTCCTCTACTAATTCTGTATTCGCTCTTGTTCCAAGTGCAAGAATGATGTAATCAAACATAAACTCTTTCATTTCACCGTTTTTTAATTCCTCGAAGCACGCTTTGCCCCTATCAATGGCAATTAATTTATGGCTTGGATACATTGGAACTCCAAGTGGTTTAAGATGGTTCATAACATCTATTAAATTTTGGAAATAGAGACCTGGTCCGATCGTATCTTCCATTTCGAAGAGACTGACATCATTTTCTTCTTCCGCTAACAAATGGGCCACTTCAATGCCAGTCATGCCTGAACCGACAACTGCCACTTTTTTATTTTTCAAATTGATTTTACCACTTAGTATATCAATAGGTGTTAATACTTCCTCCCCATCACTTCCAGGAAGAGAAGATGGAATAATAGGAGTAGAACCTTGTGCAATATAAACAGCATATGGATTTAATGCTTGAAGTTCATCCATTGTCGGCGCTGTATTGAGCCTCACTTCGATGCCAAACTTTTCTACTTGGGCTTTGAAATAATCAATAAGCCAATTGATTTTTGCTTTATTTGGCGGCTTGCTCGCATATTCTAATTGCCCTCCAAGGCGATCCCTCTTTTCAAAAACAATCGGTTTGTACTTTCGTTTTGCTAAAACCCTTGCCGCCTCTAATCCCGCTGGCCCTGCACCGATTATCGCTACTACTCTTCCTTCCCCATCTTCTTTAAAATTGCCATACTCAAGCTCTCTTCCAGCTTCTATATTAATTCCACATTGACAAGGGATTGGAGATAGATCGGCACCCATTAGTGTTTCCATGCAGTGAAGACAAGAAATGCATTTTCTTATCTCATTCATTCTCCCCTCCCTCGCTTTATTAGACCATTCTGGATCAGCAAAGTGTTGTCTTGCTGAACCAACAAAATCAAGCTTTCCTTCGGCAATCATTTCGTTCGCATACCCTGGGTCTCTGATTACCGCTACACCAATTACTGGGATGCTCACTTCTTTTTTTATAGCCTCAGATAAATGTATCTTCCACCCTTGCTCATAGGAAGCAGGTTCCCATGCTGTATTCATCGTTTCATATGTTCCTGAGCTTACATCAATCGCATCAACACCTAATTGTTCAAGCCGCTTGGCAATTAACACTCCTTCAGGAAGCCGCAAGCCATCGTCCGGAAATCCAATCGTATTTGTATACTCCTCTACTGACAGACGAACAAGCAGTGGAAAGTCGTTTCCACATTCCGTTCTAATTCCTGTTACGATTTCTTCCAGAAATCGCATCCTATTTTCTAGGCTTCCCCCATATTCATCGGTTCGTTTATTAGCGCGTGGACTTAAAAATTCGTGTATTAAGTAACCATGAGCACCATGAACCTCTACTCCGTCAATTCCAGCTCTTTTTAATCTTACTGCCGCTTTAATAAATTTATCGACCAGCTCTGAAATTTCTTCTTTTGTCATTGCCTTTGTTGGTTGATGAACGGTTGGACATTCAATTTCACTCGGTGCCATCATCGGTAAATTTTGATTAAGAGCGCTTATTCCCTGCCTTCCAGGATGATAAATTTGTACCACAACCTTCCCATCGTATCGGTGGATCTCATCCGCTAATTGCTTTAATCCCGGAATAAAGCCATCATCTGCAACCGATATTTGATGGGAGTTTCCTCGTCCTCTTTCACCATCGACAAAGGCACATTCCGTAATAACAAGTCCAACTCCGCCTTTTGCCCTCGCCCCATAAAAAGCAATATTCTTATCAGACACACTCCCATCAGGATTGGCTAAATAATTGCCCATCGCAGTCATGACAATTCTATTTTTCGTATGCATCGTTCCTATTCTTCCTCGAGAAAATAACTCGTTTAACATAGCTAAACCCTCCTCTATTCCATTTGTGAAATAAATCACAAATAATTTTAAAAAATAAAAGCAATCTTAACATCTATTGCCTAGATACTTCCTCTCTCTTATGCTAGATTCTTTTTCTACAATTTAAAAACAATTTCATGTTGTGGGAGATACAAAGAAAAGTGGTAGCAGAGTCTTTAATGAAGTTTCTTTTAAAAAAGGCAATCTTAGTGCCTTTCCTCAATTTTGGACGGAATTGCCTTGAATATCCGTTGATTTTTACTCCGGGCACTTGCGCTTTTCGAAAACTGACAATGAGTTTCCTCGGCGCAGGCGTAACTGAAGCACCTCGTCCCCTGTCTGTTAAAGTGTCCCTCCTTCGTTACAATCAACTACCCTACCCAATTCTATTAAACCAAAATGGTGTGCCAACCCAAATTTAAATTTTTTACTTAGCGGTAAAGACCCATTTTATTTTTCAAAGGTTGGATCACTTGGCGTTTTTACCTCCTTATAATTACGCAATAGGTCTGTCGTAGTTTACTATTTAAAAAAAGCATTATTTGGAATAGAATACACATATTAAGATAGAGGAAAGGAGTTAGTGGAATAATGCAATTCTATCGTGAAAGCAAGAATAATGTGCTCGAGCATTTGCAAACATCAGAAGAAGGTTTAACACTGGAGGAAGTACATACACGTTTAGATAAAAATGGCTATAACGAGATAAAAGGAAAAGAAAAAGTACCAACTTGGAAGTTATTTTTGGAAACTTTTAAAGACTCGATGGTCATTGTACTTTTAATTGCCGCTGGTGTTCAAATCATACTCGGAGAAATAGTTGAATCTTTCATCATTTTTCTTGTTTTAATTATTAACTCCATCATTAGCGTAGTGCAAACAAAAAAAGCTGAAAGCTCACTTGAAGCATTGCAGAATATGTCTGCACCGAATGCAAAAGTAATCCGGAACGGAGCAAGGCAAACAATTGCCGCAAGAGAGCTTGTCATTGGTGATATTGTCTTACTTGAAGCAGGGGATCAGGTTCCTGCAGACGGGCGTATTTTAGACAGTGAATCATTAAAAGTCAATGAAGGGATGCTCACTGGTGAATCTGAGGCTGTTGAAAAACACGTGGCAGCAATTAGCGAGGAAGTTGCCTTAGGGGATCGCCGCAACATGGTATTTAGCAGTTCTTTAGTCGTCTATGGCCGCTGTACATTCGTTGTAACAGATACAGGTGAACAAACCGAAATCGGTAAAATTGCCAGCCTGATTGCTACAGCCAAAGAGAAGCAAACTCCATTACAGCGCAAGCTCGATGTATTTAGTAAAAAGCTCGGTATCGGCATCCTCATCCTGTGTATTCTCATATTCATCGTAGAGGTTGGGCGAATCTGGCTCGGTGACAATACAGATGATATGACAACAGCGATTTTACATTCATTAATGTTTGCAGTTGCCGTTGCAGTCGCTGCGATTCCAGAAGCTCTGTCTTCCATCGTTACAATCGTTTTATCAGTCGGAACAAATAAAATGGCGAAGCAGCATGCGATCATCCGCAAACTGCCAGCTGTTGAAACACTAGGCTCTACCAGTGTGATCTGTACCGATAAAACAGGGACTTTAACTGAGAATAAAATGACGGTAACAAACTATTTTACTACAGGTAATGGCAAAAAGACTAAGTTTCCAAAGGAGCAGCAAAATTGGAGCAGCGAAGAGGAAATGCTCTTTAAGATTATGGTGCTTTGCAATGATTCCTATATTAACAATGAAGGAAAAGAGATTGGTGATCCGACAGAAGTGGCACTAATCAACTATGTCGAAAACTTTGAAGAAATTCGAAATAAAAATAATCGCGATGCTGAACTTCCGTTTGACTCTGACCGTAAATTAATGTCCACTGTTTATACCATTAATGGTGCGAAGATGATTTTGACGAAGGGTGGACCTGATGTCATGTTCAGCCGCGCGACTCATGTCCTTATGAATGGAAAAAAAGAACCGTTAACAACGGAAACATTACTGCTATTTCAAAAGACAAATGAAGAGTATTCGAACGAAGCGCTTCGTGTACTCGCCTATGGATTTAAACAACTGCCGAAGGAAAAAAGTGCTATTGGTCCTGAAGATGAAAATGATTTAGTGCTAGTCGGTTTAACCGCCATGATCGATCCACCTCGCGAAGCCGTATATGGTGCAATTGAGCAAGCGAAGCAAGCAGGGATTCGCACCATTATGATCACAGGTGATCATAAAACAACCGCCCAAGCAATCGGTCGAAATATTGGCCTTATGGATAAGAACGATCTCGCCCTCACAGGTCAAGAATTAGATGCCCTATCTGATGAAGAATTGGAGCAAAAACTAGAAACTATTTCTGTTTATGCACGCGTATCACCAGAAAATAAAATCCGCATCGTCGAGGCTTGGCAAAAGAAAAATAGAATTACAGCAATGACCGGTGACGGAGTAAATGATGCACCAGCACTAAAGCAAGCAGACATTGGAATTGCCATGGGAAGTGGCACTGATGTTGCCAAAGACGCATCTGCGATGATCTTAACAGACGATAATTTTGTCTCAATTGTTAACGCTGTTAGCGTAGGACGCACCGTCTTTGATAATATAAAGAAAGCGATTGGCTATCTATTTGCTGGAAATTTAGGCGCAATTATTGCGATCTTGTTTGCTGTTGTCATGGGCTGGTCCAATCCATTCACAGCACTTCAATTGTTGTTTATTAACTTAGTAAATGACTCATTACCAGCCATTGCATTAGGAATGGAAAAATCAGAACCTGGTGTAATGAAGAAGAAACCACGTAATATTGATGAAGGGATTTTTGCTGGCGGTACGATGCGAGCCGTTTTAACAAGAGGTATTTTAATTGGGATTGCCGTCATCACCGCACATTACATTGGATTGCAGCATTCAGAAGAATTAGGTGTTGGAATGGCATTCTCTACATTAATTCTAGCTCGTACTCTACAAACGTTTGCTGCCCGTTCCACCACACAAACAGCTATAGGCGCCGGACTTTTTAGTAATAAATACGTAATAGGTGCCGTAGCGCTAGGTTTTGTTCTATATGGCATCACCCTTTTGCCGTTTGCCCGTGAGGTTTTTGCCATTCCCGCTGAATTTGGCTTCAACGAGTGGTTAATTGCCCTTGGACTTTCCTTTGGAGCTCTTATATTGATGGAGATCCTTAAGCTCATTGCCCGACCAAAATAAGATTAATTTATTCTATGTCAGATACTACTTTTAAATTACGATTCCACAGTAATATCTGACATAGATTTAAGCTTAAAGTGCTCCCTCCAATTTTTCTACAAAACGTTTCAACACATGAGCAGCTGTGACACAATCATTTAAGCTTGTCCATTCCTGCGGATTGTGACTAATTCCATCTTTGCTGCGAACAAAGAACATCGCGATAGGAAGTTGTTTTCCCATAATCATGGCGTCGTGTCCTGCACCACTCGGCATATAAAGGGGAGATATATTATGTTCTTTGAGCACCTTTGCCTGCAGTTCCTGCATTCTTGCCTGCACTGGAACAGGAGCAACATCTAGCGTTTTCTCCCATTTTACTTTAACATGATGAGCTTTTGAAATCCTTATCGCTTCCTCAATGACTAATCCTGCAAGCTGTTCTAAAGAATTTTTATCAATATCACGAATGTCAACACTCAACCTCACTTCACCAGGAATCACATTCGTCCCATTTGGAAAAACATGTACTTGACCGACTGTTGACACTGCTGATGAACTAACTTTTTGAGGCAATGTGCTGTTCACAAAAATAAATTCACTCGCCGCAACTAACGCATCCTGACGATCGCCCATTGGTGTATTCCCAGCATGTCCTGCTTGACCACTAAAACAAATTTCCAATCCAAATAGCCCGGAAATTCCGGTTACAATTCCAACTGGTTTATCATGCTTCTCAAGTTGTTTCCCCTGTTCGATATGAACTTCAACAAAGATTGCTATTTCACTAGGATCTCTTTTATCAGCAAAAAAAGTATCGCCAGAAAGTCCATTATTTTCTAAAACCTCTTCAAAAGATTTTCCTTCATAATCTTTTTCTGGCAAAGTATTTAAATATCCCATCATTGCTTGGCTGCCAGTAAGACCTGTATTAAATCTGGAGCCTTCTTCATCGGAAAAGATCACCACCTCAAACGATCTATTCGGTTGAACATTCGTCGCTTTCCACGCTTCGACAACTTCCAATGCCGTTAATACACCTAACACACCATCGAAATGACCTCCATTGGGAACAGTATCCAAATGGGAGCCAGACATTATAACTGGAAGAGAAGGTTGTTTTCCATTTAATCGTCCAAAAACGTTTCCGGCATGGTCTTCTTTTACTTCAAGTCCAGCATCGCTCATCCAGTGCTTCACTAGCTCTTTCGCTTGCCTTTCTTCCGCAGAAAAACCGATCCGGCATGAGCCAAAATTATCCGTTATTCCAATATTCGCTATCTCTTGAATTCTAGATGCAAGTCGTTTTCCCTTAATCCCAGCATAATCAAGCCCTGTACTATATTCCTTTAAAAGGTGCTCTGCGATTTGTCTCATATGCCATCCCCTTTCCAAAATGAAGAAAAGACTGCCGATTTTTCTCCCCCAGCAGTCTGATCATGTCGATCATTTTACCTCTATTTTTTTACTAGTCAATTCTTGTAATTGTTTAAGATCAATCGTGATGCCTAAACCAGGTTGAGCTGATAACGCAATCGATTTTTTCGTGAACGGTAACCGGGCTACATCTTTTGAGAACATTAATGGTCCGACGAGTTCATGACTTTGAATCGCCTTTTTCGCAGTTGCAAGATGTAATCCAGCTGCGGACGCAATCGATGATTCAACCATCGAACCGACCTGACAAGTGATGCCAGCCATTTCAGCGATATGTACAAGTTGACCTCCTCGATAGAGACCGCCGCACTTCATCAATTTAATATTAATTTTATCAGCAGCTCTTTTCCCTATTACTTCTCGCATCTCCTTTAAACTATGAAGTCCTTCATCAATCATCACTGGCGTGGTTGTTTTTTTCCTTACCTCCACCAATGCATCAACATCATGAGCAATGACAGGCTGTTCAATCCAATCTATTCCACATTCTTCAATTTGACGAATAACTGAAATCGCTTGGTCAGATGTCACCCACCCTTGATTGGCATCCACTCGAAGTGGATAATCTGGACCGACTGCTGAACGAACAGCCTGAATTCTTGCAACATCTTTTTTAGCGTCCGAACCGACCTTTATTTTAATCGATGAATACCCTTCATCCCTTGCTATTTTTGCCTGTTTAGCCATTACTTCCGGCTCTAAAATACTAAGAACCTTCGGAACTTCAAGCTTCTCGTAGTAGCGCCCTCCCAATAAATCATATAATGGCACCCCTGCTTTCTTTCCCATTAAATCATAGCAGGCGATATCAATCGCTGCTTTAGCAGAAGTATTTCCATATAATAATTTGTCCATTTTTTCATGAATCGCTTCAATTTGAAACGGACGCTCTCCTATTATTTCTGGCAAAAGAAATTTCGTTAAAGCATTTATTACCCCATCAAATGTTTCACCAGTTACATGTTCATCAGGCGTCGCTTCGCCATATCCTATAATTCCTTCATCCGTATGCAATTCTAAAATTACCGAAGGCATATTTTCATACGTATGATAACTTATTATAAATGGCTCGATGAGAGGCAAATGAATCCCATATACAGTTGCGGACGTTATCCTCATACAAACTCCCCGTTTTTAAAATAATCTAATACTGCCCCGGAAACTAACTTAACTGTAGGAACAAACATATTTTCATCAATATCAAATTTAGGATGATGGTGACCATACGGATTTTCTTTCTTGCCAACACCAATAAACGTATACATTCCTGGAATGCGATCCGTATAATAAGAAAAGTCTTCACTACCTAATTGTGGTTCCATCTCCATGATAGATTTTCCTCCAAATAAAGCAGCCGCTTTTTTCCTCATTAAAGAATATAATTTTTCATCATTGACGACTGGCGGGTCACCATATGAATATTCAAGTTCATATTTAGCACCATAAGAGAGACAGATTCCGGCTAAAATATCCTCCAATCTTTGGTGAACCTGTTTGGAGACTTGCTGATTAAAGTGGCGCACTGTTCCTGATAGCTTAGCCTGATCAGGAATAACATTATAAGTTGAGCCTGATTTTAACTCTCCAATACTAACAACGGCTGGGTCAATTGGGCTTAACGACCTGCTGACAATCGTATGGATTTGCATGATCGCCATCGCTGCTAATAGTGTTGGATCGACCGTTTCATTCGGCATCGAACCGTGCCCACCTTTCCCGAAAATACGTATATTGAACTCATCCGCTCCAGCCATCACCGCACCTTTACGAATGCCAATGGTTCCGAGCGGAAGCGGCTGCCAAAGATGGTAGCCAAAAATGGCATCCACCCCTTTTATTCCGCCAGCCGCTACCACCTCACGAGCTCCACCTGGGATCGATTCCTCTGCATGCTGGAAAATAAAGCGAATAGTTCCATTATATTGGCACTTATTTTCCACGAAATATTGGACAAGTCCGAGTAGGATCGCCATATGGCCATCATGACCACATGCATGCATCTTTCCTTTATTTTTTGAGGCAAACGGAAGACCGGTTTCTTCTTGAACGGGCAGAGCATCCATATCAGCTCGTATTGCAACTGTTTTTCCAGGTGCTTTCCCTCTAATTTCAACAGCAACATCTTTTCCAGAAAAGGAGTATGGTTTCAACCCTAATAATTCAAGTTCTTCACGAATAAACTCCCTTGTCTTCACTTCTTCATGAGAAACTTCAGGATATTGGTGAAAATGGCGACGATACTGCACCATTCTTCCTTGCAAGATAGACCAATCCATTACACAACCTTCTTTCAATACGTTCTAGCAAATCATTGATAGCCAATTAAATGAGCAACTAAAACAAAGAGCGCTCCAAGTGAATAGTGAATTAAAATAAGCGGCCATATCCATTTCACCCATTTAATCCATGAAATTCCCGCCAACGCCAACCCTGCCATGAAATATCCGGATGTCGGCGTGAATATATTAGAAATTCCATCACCAAATTGAAATGCTAAAACAGCAGTTTGTCTCGTCACTCCTACTAAATCTGAGAGCGGGGTCATAATTGGCATTGTTAATGCGGCTTGTCCGCTTCCAGAAGGAACAATAAAATTGATCAGGCATTGTACCACATACATCCCTATTGCCGATAATTGGGATGGCAATGCCCCTACAGCACTTGCCAGTGAATATAGAATTGTATCCATAATATTCCCATCTTGAAGAATTACCAAAATACCATATGCAACTCCAACAACAAGGGCACCTAACACAAGAACTTGGCAGCCCTTCACAAATGATTCAGCTATTTTGCTAAAAGACATTTTTGAAACTAATCCGATAGCAATTCCCATAAGTATGAATAATCCGGCAATTTCGTTTAAATACCAACCAAACTTGATCACCCCTACTGCCAAGGCAACAAGCGTAAGCAATAGAATAGCAAACGCTGCTTTATGTCGAGCGCTAAATTCTACTTCTTTGTGCTCTCCTAACGTGCCAAGCATCTCTTGGCTCTCATTAAAAACTAAACTTAATTCTGGATTTTTCTTCACTTTATTAGCGTAGCGCATCACATACCAAATGCTTACACCTAAGAATACGATCAGAAAAATAATTCGGAGTAGCATGCCTGAGAAAATCGGAATTTCAGCAATTCCCTGTGCAACTCCAACAGTAAATGGATTCATGAAGGCCGCTGTAAATCCGGCTGATGTTCCAAGTAAAACAATAGCCGCTCCAACGATTGAGTCAAAGCCAACCATAATAACAAGAGGGACAATAATTGTAATATAGGGAATCGTTTCTTCTGCTAAACCAAGCATAGCTCCAGAAAGAGCAAAGAATGTCATGAGGACTGGAATGAGGAATTGTTCTTTTCCGTTTAATTTCCCTGTAATGCTATGAACCACTCCTTCAATCGCTCCACTTGCCCGTAATATCCCAAAGGAACCACCTACAATAAAAATGTAGAATATTATGCTTGCCGATGACTCCATTCCTTTATGAATCGATTGAAAGATTTCAAGAAAAGAGACTGGTGAACTATCGACCATATGGTAACTGCCATCAACAACGACTGTTCTTCCCTGTTCATTTTCAGCCCGATCATAGCTTCCTGCTGGAACCAAATATGTGCTTATCGCTGCAATAATGATGACAGCAAATAAAATGACGAATACATGCGGAACTTTCCATTTTTGGCGAGGTACCTCTGGACTGGCTTTTTCTATGTTTGCTGACATTGACTTCGCTCCTTTTTATAAAAAATTTGCTCACATTTCATTAACGTCGTTAATATGTCGCTTTTATAAAATGGAGACTGTTCCTCTGTTTTATTTGAAAGTTAGGAGTACGAATAAGTGTCGTTATTATGTCGCTTTTACAAAGTACAAACTCCTTCCTTTTTAAAATAATAAACGACCACTTTTTCGAATCTTAATAATTTTAAGTTAATTATAATTATACATTTTATTTACTGTCAATACAAAATTACTATAAGCCACTCTGCTATTTTACGAGAAAAGTATAGATTGCCCTAGGTCTTCCGTATTGATATAGTTGTTCTTCTCCAATTTTAAAAACCAATTTTTGCGCGATCAGCTTTTTTAATAATCTCTCTGCAGAACGTCGTGTCACTGCAAAATTATTCGCAAGATCCTCTGTCGTAAATTGATTTTTTGGGAGGCTTTCTACAAAGGATAAAAACTGGTTAAGCTTTGCAACGCTTACTCCTGCCTTTTTAGCTCGCTCTTGAATCGTCTTATCATAACTGTTTAACTGGTAAGCCTTATTCTCCTTTGTCCCCAATGGTCCAATGATCATTTCATCTTCTGTGACAATAAAAGCTATCTTTGTACTATCGTATCTTTCCGTATGTGTTAGTGCGATTTTGCCATTACGCTTCGCTTCATCTATCGTTAATCCAAATCCAATCCCTAATTTGACAGGAACTTCCAGCTGACTAAAGGGGAACTCTTGGAAGTTATTTGTTGCTTGTTCCATTCTCCCTCTCGTACTATGAAACATACAGACACCATTCTTTCTATATGGGGTCGAGCTTTCAAGCTCAGCATCAAGATTAGCGGCGATTTCATTCAAAATACTATCCTCTATCTTCTCCGATTCTAGTAAAATATATCCTACTGCCATTTGCGATTGTCTCGTTAAGTAAATATTAGATTGAACTATTGCTTCTTCAATTGCCTCCATAACATTTTTCTTTGGATCAATTAATTTTCTGCACGGGAGGCCTTTTGCTTGCATGCCATCATAAACTGCATGAATACTTGTTAATGTAATATCTACTTTCCCTTGTTGGTGAAGCTGCTCATGATACGCCATAATTTTACTAGTCGAAAAATTCGAGGAAGTATTTTTATCAAAGATAAAAGGATAATCAATAAGCCACATGAGATCGTGTTGAAGATGTACATCATGTAAACACTGTAAAAGTATCGAGCGATCTGGGATATCGAGCGAAATTCGTTCTAGTGAAAATCCCTCATGGTATAGTAATTGAAAAAGGGAAATGGAAAGCATGTATTCATTAATGGGAATATACAAGCTGGGCTTCTTATAGGACCTCAAAATTTCCTGTGCAAAATAATAAGGCAATAGGCCTGAAAAAAGCATGACATCGCAATAACGCGCCTTCTCGATTTCCTTTACTACTTCCTCTGGTTTATTATAAATGAAGGGAATCAGTATAATATCTGTTCTATCTTTGGTGTATTCTTGAACTTGTTCCACCATTGCTGCTGAGCCAAAAAAAGCAATTTGTGTCGGCACAGTATCTCCACCTTTATAAAATCTAAAGTCTTTTTTTATTAATTTCATTGTATAATTTTTCAATTATCATGCCTATAGTTATTTTATTTATAGGCTAAAATGATTACTAAAACAGACTTCAAAGAATCCTTCACAACCATGAGTTTGGATGATATGAAGGACCTTCCATTGGTCATGTTACCTGTTAACCGGAAAGCTTAGCTTGACATACTATGAAACACCAAATTTTAACACATAAGAAAAAAGCCAATGCTCCTGTTTTAAGCATTGACCTTTTGTATTAAAGAAAAAGAAGGGGATATTCAAAACTTTCTCCCTCCTCCTCCGATTCCACCGCCGCCGATGCCACCTGAAAATGAACTTCCACCACTATTGTTATTTGCCTTCGGTATCTTTTGTTGGGTGACTATCGTATTGAAGTGTTGATCATGTTTTCTCGTCAGTTTGAAGGAATTATCTTGCAAATAAGTTCTGGCGTTAACGGTTGAACGTCCCCTATTTCCCATCACCATCGTACCAATTGTAATTCCACCGACTGCGATCGAGATAAAAAAATAAATTCCGAGTTTCTGAAGCCAAGTGATTTCTCCCGACACGGTTCCATTCCCCGTATCGGCATATCCTGAATCTCCAGAAGTATTTGCACTTGAAGTAGCAGGAGGCCCTGATTCCATCATTCTTTCTAATTCATCAAGGAAAATAGCAGCACTTTCACCATATTTCTCTTCTCCTAAATATGGATACACTTCGTCTAGTAATTCTTCCACTCTATTAGCATCAATATATTTTGTTCCCTTATCTCTTGTAAAAATATAAACTTCACGTTCATCCATATTTAATAGATAAAGGACACCATCCAATGTTCCTTCATAGCCGAATCCATGTTCTTCATAGAAATCACGGGCATATTCGTTTGAAGACTTCCCTTCGCTATCATCAGTTGTAACAATCGCAATGTCCATCTCTGTTTGCTCGCTTAATAACATTGCCCTGTCATTAAGTTCCGTTCTTTCTGCCTCTGTAAACAACTGTGCCTCATCATAAACCTTTTCATAAGCAGCAAGTGCATTTGTTCCACAACTAATGAAAAGAAGCAAGATTGGCAGCAAAAAAAATACTTTTTTCACCATATAAATTGCCCCCCTATCATTAATGCTGCGAAGGAGGCTGCAGAAACCGCTCCAAACCACGCACTTGCCCTTCCTTTACTAATTGGCAGCTTTCCAGCAATTTTTCCGGTCTGCCCATTCATCGCAAAAATATAAGTATTTCCCTTAAATTGGTAAGTAAACATCCATACCGGCAGCAGGACATATGTCGCTCCGACGTTATTTAATTTTATGTCAGTCCTTTTTACACTCACTGAACTGTAGCCATTTATTGTTCCCCGTAACAGCGTACTCATATTCTTTCTTATGATTTCTGATACTCTCGGGTAGACATCATTTTGATCCATATCGTATTTTTCTGCTAAGTAGCCCGATAAATAGGACATGGAGAAATCGGTTAAATCCTTGTAATGATAAGGTTCCAAAACATTCATCAGCTCGTCGTCCATTTTCCTTGAACCATCTGCAGGCACATCACGAAAAATCGCTTTTCCTTCTCGGAGAACACGATAATATTTTGTTTCAGTATAACGAGTATCCCCTCTCGTATAAGAGCGAACCTTTGTAGCATCACCGCTGATTTCTCCAAACGGGCTGCAATGAAAGAGCCAAAACGGTACATAAATGCCCGACAACTTCTCAAGTTCTGAAGTTGTTGTAAATTGTTTCGAAAGTAGCGGTTTTTTCTTACACCAGTTAATAAATAATTCAGTTGCTTTCTCACGATTAATTTGAAATGGAATCACTTTTTCTGGACGATATTCGCCTTCAAGCCTTCTTGGGATGATCGTTGGGTTATGACAGTAATAACAAAATGTAGCAGCCGTTGTATCATCGGTAACAATTTCAGCACCACAACTTTCACAACTGTACCCAACAGCATTTTCCTGAAATTCCTGTTCAAGCTCCTGTGCTTTTTCTGTATTTTTCTCTGCCTCGGCCTGCTCATTATTAATAAAGGACCGCACTTCCTGCTCATGAAATTCACTTAAGCAATAATCGCATGTCCAGTTTTGCGTATCAGCCTTAAAGGCAAGCGGTCCGCCACAATTAATACATTTATAGACGATAACCCCCATCGTAAATCACCTCATTATACCGCTTAAAATTTGCTTCCACATTCTGGGCAAAATTTCATTGCTGCCCCTTCTGGAGCAGTGAATCCACATTGACTGCAAGTGAGCGCTTCAGGCTTTTTATTTCCACAATTGGAGCAAAACTTGCCGCTGTTTTCACTGCCACATTGACATTGCCAGCTATCTACCTGCGGCTTCGGTGAACCACATTCTGAACAAAACTTTCCTTCATTTTTTTGTCCGCACTCGCATTGCCAAGTAGCTGAATTACCGGGAGTAACAGGCTGTTGTGCTTGCTGCTGCATTTGAAACCTATTCGTTTCAGAAGCACTTTGAGAAAAATTTCCGGCTCCCTGCATCCCCATTCCCATTCCGATGAATCCATTCATGGCCCCGCCTTCATTTGAACCAGCCGCCTCAAGTCCACGAGCAATTGAGCCTTGAACATAACCTTCCCGAACAGATGCGTCTTGAAGCATCGCTCCCTGATTTCTCATATTGATCAATTTTTGTGACTGATCATCATAGGAAATGCTATTAATCCCAACGGATTCTACACGCATTCCACGAAGTCGCGTCCATTCCTCGTCGAGTACACTTGACATGTATCTTGCCAATTCCATTCCTCTTGAAGCAACAAATGAGATGCGAATGCCATCACTCGACATTTGGTTAATCGCCGTTTGCAAGGCATTCATAAACTCAGATAAATATTGCGTATTAATTTCGTTAATATCCACTACATGTTTATTTCTTGGGATCGCTTCTTCATAAAATTTTAACGGATCAACAATTTTAATCGAATACGAGCCGTGAGTACGCAAAAATAATTCCGCATTATAAAAATTATCAAAGTAATTAATCGGATTTCGTGTTCCAAATTTAATTCCTTTGATTTCTTGAAGATTAATAAAGTACGCCTTTTGCGAAGAGGAAGGCATGCCGCCAAATTTAAAACGATTAAACGTCTCTCTGACCGTTTCATCAAGTTCACCATTGAATAAAGATGGCATGGATGAATTAACTACTTCGTAATAGCCTTCTTCCGCCGTATAATCAATAATTCTTCCGCCATCAACCAATAGCATGAATTGATTGGCCTGTACATGGATAACCGAGCCGTTGGAAATGGTCGTATCGGTTCCTTTTTTATTCGAATTTCTTTTATCTTTCGTTCTCATTTTTACACCGACAGACATAACCGTTGTATCGCTCATCTCCTGAGGCACAATCACTTCCAACCATTGATCTGCTAAACTGCCTTTTACCGCATCTACTGCTGCTTTAATGATGCCCATCAAATACTCCCCCTAAAATTTATATCTTTCTCATTTTTTTTAGTATAACATGTCATTTTTAGAAAATGAGGGGAATGCCAAAAATTGATGAGATTGTATGTTACCGAGGAAGTCTTTAAAGTGAACCTCCCAATGTTTAAAGTTTTTATTCTCACTTATTAGCAAATATTTCTTCGAACAACCTTGTCATCCAGAATTCTACAACGTCTTAAGTCCAAGTCATTTAAAGACAAAACAAAAATTTTGATAAAAACTTGATAATTATATTTTAGAATAACAGCAATTGGCATTTAGAAGGTTTTTTCAGATGTGGCTTGGTCATTTAATCCACTATGTTCAGGCGGTCTTTAAAGAGAAATAACGAAATAAAGGAGAGATTGACATGGAAACAGTTTTGTTAAAAACAAAAAATCTTACAAAAAATTTGGCAAGGAATTAGCAGTATCAGATGTTTCGTTAACCGTGTATAAAAATAGTATTTATGGTTTGCTTGGTCCAAATGGTGCTGGGAAATCAACTACGCTTAAAATTATTACCGGAATTTTGCGAAATACGTCTGGAGAAATTTTCTTTGATGGGCACAAATGGAGAAGATCAGATTTAAAAAATATTGGTTCACTAATCGAGTCTCCACCTCTTTATGATAATTTGACTGCATTCGAAAATGTAAAAGTACATGCCACTTTACTCGGCCTTTCTGAGGAGCGGATTCACACAGTTTTAAAGATTGTCGATATGCAGCATGTTGGTAAAAAAAAAGCAGGACAGTTCTCAATGGGAATGAAACAACGACTTGGCATCGCAATCGCTTTGCTAAATCATCCAAAATTATTAATTTTGGATGAACCTACAAATGGGCTTGATCCCATTGGTATCCAAGAGCTCAGAGAGCTTATTCGTTCCTTTCCGCAAAAAGGAATTACTGTAATTTTATCGAGTCACATTCTATCGGAAGTCGAGCAAATTGCCGATCATATCGGCATTATTAGTGGAGGATACCTTGGATACGAAGGTAAGATAAATAAGTCGGATAATTTAGAACAATTATTTATGGAAGTCGTTAAGAAAAGCAAGGAAAGAGAAGGAATGAAAAGATGAGAAACTATATTAAAGCAGAAAATCTAAAATTCAAAAGAACATTTTCAAGAAAAATGATCATTATCGTTCCATTATTAAATATTGGGCTCTCTTTTCTATTGAATACTCAATATTTTGTTCCAGGTACTTTTAATTGGTGGTCCATTATTTTTATGCCAGTGATGCTTGCTTTATTATGCTCTTTATCCCATCAAAAGGAAAAAAAAGCATCCAATTATAATAGTACGTATTCATTGCCAATCGATCTAGGAAAGCTTTGGTTTTCCAAAATAATGGTTATTATGACTTATTCTTTGCTATCTCAACTTGCGTTTTTAGTATTCATGTATGGCATGGGCTTCGTTATTCCTAATTTTACCTTTATTAGCCTTTCCACCATTTCTGCAAGTTTACTGCTATGGGTGACAAGTCTTTGGCAAATTCCCCTTTGTTTAATGGTGGCTAAGAAATTTGGGGGTACTGCTGCAGTAATGCTAAATCTTTTTGGAACACTTGTTTTAGGGATTATGCCTGCATCCAGTTCCTTTTGGTGGGTTTCTCCTTGGAGCTGGCCAATACGCATGATGTGTCCGACAATCGGCATTCATCCTAATGGAACTTATTTAGAAATTAATGATCCATTACTCAGCTGGTGGGTTATACCGCCTGCCGTTATCATAGCTATCCTATTATTTATGATATTATCGTTCCTGACAAGTCACTTATTCGCCTCCTCTACAAATGACAAAATGAAAAAACAGGAGGTGCTGTAAATTGATGTTACTTTTTAGGAGCATACAAGCCGATTTTCAGAAGATGAAACGGACTTCATTTATGTGGTTGCACTTGTTTATTCCAGTTATTTGTTCAATCATCTTAATCCTGTATCTTAATGGAAGAGAGCAAAATCAATACCAATTATACAGAACATTTACCGAGGTCATCGCCATCTCATTACCATTTCTTATCGGAATTCTTTGTGGGATGACGGCTTCACTGGAAGAACGTGCAGGGAAATTTCAAGTATTGCTTGGGAGCACGTTTCCGAAAATCACTGCATTTATCAGCAAAGTGCTTATGTTAATAATCTTAAATATTTTTTCCATAAGTCTGGCTATGATCATATATTTAATTGGACTAACATTTGTATTAGAAGTTCCTAATTTATCTTATAGTATTTTTATAACAGGGGGGGCATGGCTTGTTGCAAGCTGTATCGTTCTCTATTTACTTTATTTTTTTATCAGCTGCAAGTTTGGAATGGGAGCATCTGTCTTACTAGGCGGTGCCGGTTTGCTCATGACTGCCCTTATGAATACTGGATTAGGAGATGCTATATGGAAGTATAATCCTTGGGCATGGGGAATCAGATTATCTGGATTAAATGGGATCATTCACTTTAAAGAGTTTAGTGAAAAGCTACGGCCTTTATTAATTCATGAAATGACTAATGGTACATATCTTGCCACCATTGGTATTATAATGATATTTATTGCTTGCCTCATATGGTTTCACAAATGGGAGGGCAACAGAACATTCGAGTAGTGAAAGGAGAATTAAGAAATGGCAAAGATTCTTGCAGTCGATGATGACAAAGCTATTCTTGTGCTTATACAAAATATACTACGCCGTGACCAGCATCATATTGACATATTAAAGACTGTTCAGGGACACCCCCATGATAAATTTCAAGGCTACGATTTAATTTTGCTTGATGTGATGATGCCAGATATAGACGGTTTTGAATTGTGTAAACAGATACGGCCATTTGTCGATTGTCCGATCCTTTTTCTCACGGCGAAAACAGAAGAGGAAGCAATCGTGAAAGGTCTGATTACCGGTGGAGATGATTATATTACAAAACCCTTTGGCGTAAAGGAGCTTAGTGCCAGAGTTAATGCACATTTAAGAAGGGAAGGCAGAGAAAAGCATCAATCGAAAAGAGTCATTTCCGGATTTGTATTTCACTTTGATAGTAAGGAAGTTTTCATCAAAAACCACAGTCTCAATTTAACAAAAAATGAATATACAATTTGTGAATTTTTAGCACTGCATAAAGGGAGAACTTTTTCAAGAGAACAAATTTATGAGGAGGTATATGGTATAAATGGAGACGCCCTTTATTCCACCATTACCGAATTTATCAGGACAATTCGGAAGAAGTGCAAAGAACATGGTGTCGATCCCATTAAAACAGTATGGGGCGTAGGATATAAATGGGAATAATTTTTGCAAGAAAAAAAAACCTCCTCAGGGAATTAATAAAATATATTGTTACATTATCTTTATGTTTGTTTATTATTACAGTTCTCTATTTTATTTTAAATACAATAGCCATAAATGTTGGTTTTTTCCAACCAGCCAATTATCATGAACGGGAAGCAGAAAAGCTAATACCTATGCTTGAAACTGCTCGAAAAATAACACCTGATATGATCCCAGATACGATGTCATATGCCCTCCTTGATAAGGATACGAAACAAAAGATAGCCGGGACTATTAAAGATAAAGACCTGCAGTTGGTAAAAAATAAGATTGAAAAGAAACCATATGTGAATTACAAGCAAAAAGGTTATTTGATTATAGAAAGAAGGGATGAATATTGTGTTTTGCAATATTCATTACGGGCGGAATTTAGCTCACCCTTACTGAGGAAATATCTCCCTAACTATGAATTAACAAGTATTTGTATTTTAATCATTCTGCTCATATTCGCTATTGCCATGATTACCACTTATTTTGCCAATAAATTAAGAAAAAACTTTGAAACACTGAGTTTAATCACCCGAAATATTAAGGAGCAAAATTTACAATTCACACCTACATTTACACATATAAAAGAGTTCGATGATGTCATAAACTCTTTAATTGAAATGAGAGATGCACTTCAATCTTCTCTTGAGGCACAATGGCGTTTAGAAAAAAACAAAAAAGAACAAATTGGCTCCTTAGCACATGACATCAAAATTCCCATTACCATCATTAAAGGAAATGCTGAACTGCTTAGCTTATCTGCACAAGATGAGGAACAGGCTGAATATACAAGATACATTATCAGTGCGGGAATTCAAATTGAACAGTATATTTATCAGTTAATTCATTTATCGAAAATGGAGGATTCTTTAACGGTTCATTTCGAGAAAGAAGCAATAGCTACATTAACTGAAACCTTGCAAGAAGACATCATTGCTTACAAAGGAAATAAAACAATCGATATTATGTTTACAATTGAACATCTCCTAGATGAAGCAATGATAGACTGGCAATTACTGCATCGGGCATTCATGAACATCTTAACAAATGCGGTTGATTATACACCGGAAGGTGGAACTGTCTCCGTGCATGCTGAATGCGACTCTGAATTCTTTTCTTTTGTTGTGAAAGACACGGGAATAGGATTTTCAGAAGCCGCATTAAAAAAAGCAACTGAGCTTTTTTACATGGATGACAAAAGCCGTCATTCTAAAGGTCATTATGGAATGGGACTAACCTTTGCAAAAAGTGCGGTCAATCTTCATAACGGAGAGCTAACTCTCGGAAACACGGAAGAAGGTGGAGGAGAGGTTCGAGTAACAATTCCATTAGTTTAAAATTTCACTCTAACAACCTCCACTTTTATAAGCCCCACTAAGATAAGGATTGTGAGATAAGTTTCAATCAAAAAAGCAAGGGAAGAAAAAGGAGCGCTCTTCTCTTGCTTTTGCTCTATCGTCATTTATAGTTTTAGCTTTTTTTAAAATATGGCTTTCATTACAAAAAAATAAGTAGCTTTCACACATCATTCAAAATCTAAAAAGAAAAGAGCTCACTTTATAGCTAAGTGGATTTATACTTACTGATCTGATATGGAGAAATCTAGTAATTAAGAAAAAGGATAAAAACGAAATGACAGAGTATAAATATTCCTAACCTTAATAATCTAACAGATTTAATTTTAAGGCTACTCTACTTTAGCAGAGAAATGGTCACATCTTCTTCATTTAATTCTAACCAAACAGTTTCTTTTCCATTGCTATAGATTTTCATACTTCCTTCTTGATTAATTTCCTTCCAACCTTTTTTTTCAAGGTCCTCAATATATTCAGCAGAGTTAAAAAAACTTTTTGGACTGGCTGCCCCTGAAATCTTATATTCCACACTTTTAGCCAATTTTTTATTAGTAAAGACATAATCTGATGATTTCACTGCATTACTCGGAATTAAAAAGTCTTTGTGCACTTCAGAAGGAATGGTGTTTACTTTGGAGCCACAACTTGAAAAGTAAATCAAAGAAAAGCCGATCATTAATACTAATAATCCTTTTTTCATTTCATATCACCTCATAAAAAGTATGTCACTCATATAAATAATACCAAGTATCGGATAAAAACACATAATACATGATAAAAAAGCGACCTAAACCTTTTGTGTTGATAGGATTAAGCCGCTTTTTCGAGAATTCATCAAAAAGATTAAAATATTAGATTGGTAATAATTAAACTTAGTTATTAAAATTACTCCGGAGCATAAATTCCAAATTCGGTGCCTTTTAAATAAGAATCTGCAACGTTATCCATTCTGGAAAAGCTAATCCCTTTTTCCATTAAACCATCTATCCAATTTTCCAAACCTAGTAATCGGTGTCCACGACCTGATACCTGTGGATGGAAAGTGACCACTAAAACACCGTTTTGAAAATCGCGGAGCATATAATCGATATCTCCATTCCAGTTTGAAAACATCTCATCCGGTGTTTTCAAACCTGGAAAAACAGCTGTTGATGTTTTTAAATACTCAAAATAAACATAATCATCAAGAGACCATGAAACGGGAATCTCTACAACTTTTGATTGTTCTCCAAACTTTGAAGCTTGATCTTTAAAATGTTCATCTTCACATCTGCTAAAATAGACAGAATAGTCATTGCCCATTTGACTGCTGTCATAAATCACTCCTAAGCTTTCGAGATTTTTTATTGTTCTTGAAGAAACATCCCAAGAAGGAGAGCGAAATCCCTTTGGTCTATGTCCAAGAACCTTTTCTGTTACATCAATAGACTTTTGTAAAATCTCCCACTCTTCCTCAAAAGAAAGAATATTAAAATTTTCATGGGCATACCCATGCAAAGCAATCTCATGCCCCTGCTCTATAATAGCTTTGCAAACTTCAGGGTAGGTTTCTATTGTGTGTCCTGGAACAAACCAGGTGGATTGAATCTCTCTCTTTCCCAGCATATGCAGAATTCTTGGGACTGCAACAGCGCCAAACTCTCCTCTAGATATTGACGTCAGCGTGGTCATGTCTCGTTGGAGCCATAACGAGATCGCATCAAAATCAAAAGTTAAACATACGGTTCCTTTATTCATACATCTCACCTTTCGATTTAGATCTGCCGGCGGATCTTCCCCCATCAATCACAAATTCTGCACCTGTTGTATAACTTGCCTCTTCAGAAGCTAGGAATAGAACTGTTCTTGCAACCTCTTGTGGGTAACCAATTCTTCCTAATGGAACACCTTTTGATTGCTGCTGCTCATTTGATTGGTCTATTTCTCCCCTATATTTCATCATATCCGTGTCAATAAACCCCGGATAAATCGAATTTGCTCGAATATGATAGGATGCATACTCCATGGCAACATGCTTGGTCAGACTGCGAATAGCCCCTTTACTTGCTCCATAAAGAGAAACTCCTACTGAACCTGTTAAACCGGCAGTTGAAGAGTTATTAATAATTGAGCCACCATTTTGTTTCATCATCACTGGTATGACATGCTTCAAGCCGAGAAAAGTACCTGCAACATTAATATTCATAAGGTTTTGCCATTCTTCAAGTGTTGTCTCAATTAATGGTTTTATTAAAAATGTTCCGGCATTATTAAATAAAATATTGATTTCGGCATAGTTATCTAATGTTTTTAAAACAACCTGTTCCCAGCATTTTCGCAACTAATATTATGAGAAATAGAAATGGCTTTACCCCCGCTTTTTTTTATCTCTGCCGAAGTCTGATTTACCGCTTCTTCATTTAAATCGGTGACAACAACATTTGCTCCTTCTTTTGCAAATAATAAGGCGGTTTCTTTTCCAATTCCATTGCCAGCACCGGTTATAATTGCCGTTTTATTTTTTAAGCGCATAAAGGCCCTCCTAGTATTTTACATATCCTCAACATAATAAAATTCATTTAGAAAATAGGGATACCCTTATTCTTCCTCCAATAAAACGGATAAGAAAAATTTTGCACTAATCAAAATGGAGCGTTCATCAACATTAAATTTTGGGTGATGCTGTGGATACTCTGCTTCTATTTCGCTATTTCCACCTCCAACAAATACAAAGGCACCCGGTACTTCCTTTAAATAATAAGCAAAGTCTTCCATTCCCATTGAAGGTAGTGGATATTTAATATTTTCCTTCCCTAAAAGATTAATAGCGACCTTTTCTGCTTTTTGAATATGCTCTGGATGATTCCATAAAGAAGGATACCCTCTTATATAATTCACATTTGCTTTCGCTCCGGAGCTTTCACATGTTGATTTTGCAATTTGATTTATATTTGTTTCAATAGAATTTCGAACCTCATCATCGAACGTTCTAACCGTACCTGTTAAACTTGCCCTGTCAGCAATGACATTGAACGCTTGACCAGCTTGAAATGTCCCGACTGTTACAACTGCAGGCTTATATGGATCAATTTTTCTACTTACAATATTTTGTAAATTATTAACCAATTGCGCTCCGACTACTAAAGAATCAATAGTGATTTGCGGTTTGGCACCATGCCCTCCTTTTCCAATAATTTCAATTTCAAATTTATCTCCTGCTGCCATAGCATCCCCTTCAATAATGCCAATTGTACCAATAGGAAGAGATGACCAAACATGAACACCATAAATAGCATCCACTCCATCAAGGCAACCATCCTCAATCATCGATTTCGCCCCACCTGGTATTTGCTCTTCTGCAAATTGATGGATAAAAATAACGGTTCCTCTAATCTCTTCTTTTACCTCACTTAAAACTTTTGCCACTCCTAATAAACTGGCAGTATGTACATCATGTCCACATGCATGCATAACTCCCGGAACTCGTGATTTATATTCCACTTCTTTTTCATCTTGAATCGGAAGTGCGTCAAAGTCGGCACGGAAAGCAATCGTCCGCCCTGGTTTTCCACCGCGTAACTTCCCTACAACTCCTCTACCTCCGACTTCTGTTCTTACTTCTAAACCAAGATTTTTTAAAAAATCAGCTATTTTTCTAGGTGTATTGACTTCTTGAAATGAAAGTTCAGGATACATATGCAAGTCTCTACGTATCGACACTAATTCTGGATAAATCTCTTCCAATCTAGTAAATAATGACTTAAGCATTGAATGAACACTCCTATTTTTGAAATAACTGCTAAAAAACAGTTTAATCGATTAAATGACATGCAACTGAATGGTTCTTTGCTACCTCTTTAAATACTGGTTCTTCATTTTTGCAGCGCTTAATTGCATATGGACAGCGAGTATGGAATTTACACCCTGCAGGAGGATTGAGAGGTGATGGAATATCTCCCTTCAAGACAATTTTTTCCCGTTTAAATTCAGGATTTGCAACGGGAATGGATGATAAAAGCGCTTTTGTGTAAGGATGAAGAGGATGAGAAAACAGTTCATCCGTTGGCGCTTTTTCAACCAATTCACCGAGATACATGACTCCAATCTGATCAGAAATATGTCTAACTACACTTAAATCGTGGGCAATAAAAATATAGGAAAGATTGAATTGTTCCTGTAGTTCTTCCATTAAATTAATAACTTGTGATTGAATCGAAACATCTAATGCGGAGACAGGCTCATCACATATTAAAATTTCAGGATTTAAGGCCAATGCTCTTGCAATTCCAATTCTCTGTCTCTGTCCTCCCGAAAATTCATGAGGATATCGATAATACTGATCTCCTCTAAGCCCGACCTTATTTAATAACTCCATCGCACGTTCTGAACGTTCTTTTGAATCGTATAATTTATGAATTTTCATCGGTTCCTCAATAGCACGTCCAATCCTTTGCTTCGGATTGATTGAACTATGAGGATCTTGAAAAACCATTTGCAACTTGCTGCGCATTTTCTGAAAGTCTTTTTGCTTTAACTGAAAAAGATCTTTTCCTTTATACAAGGCCTGACCTGATGTCGGTTCAATCAATCTTAGAATGGTACGTCCAGTAGTACTTTTCCCGCATCCAGACTCACCTACTAAACCTAAAGTTTCCCTCTTATTTAGTGTGAATTCTACATTGTTGACAGCTTGAACATATCCTTGAACCTTTCCTAAAGCAGAGGTAATCGGGAAATGCTTTTTAAGACCTTTTACTTCTAAAAGAGGACGTTCGTCATTTGTTTTCTGAAGTAGTGACTGCATGATCTTTTGCCTCCCTCAAAATATGTTCATAATTCCAACATCTAACCTTTTGTCCATTCACTAACTCCAATAGTTCTGGAGGATTCTCACGGCACTGTTCAGTAGCAAAATCGCATCTTGGCGCAAATCGACATCCGCTCGGTACGTCCTGTAAAGAAGGAACAACCCCCTTTATAACATTTAGCTTCTGTGTACGGTCGCCATCCAAATGTGGAATAGATTTTAGCAGACCTTTTGTATATGGATGAAGAGGGCTCTTAAATAATGTCTTTACATCAGCTTCCTCTATAATTTGACCCAGGTACATAACGATAACGCGTGTACATACTTCTGCTACAACACCTAAATCATGAGTAATTAAAATCACTCCCATATCAAGTTCTTCTCTCAATTCCTGTATTAGTTCCAATATTTGTGATTGGATAGTCACATCGAGTGCCGTTGTCGGTTCATCAGCAATTAAAAGCTGTGGTTTACAAGACAGAGCAAGTGCAATCATAACTCTCTGTCTCATCCCACCTGAAAGTTCATGTGGATATTCATGAACCCTTTTCTCCGGAGACGGGATACCTGTTAAACGAAGCATTTCAATTGCTCTCAAGTTTGCCTCTTTTTTTCCCACCTTTTGATGAATCATGATTGCCTCTGCAATCTGATTTCCTATCGTATAAACAGGATTGAGTGAGCTCATCGGATCCTGAAATATCATTGAGATCTCATTGCCACGTATTTCTCTCATTTGTTCTTCAGAAAGCGATAATAAATTCATCCCTTTATATAAGATTTCGCCTTCATAATTTGTTGTCTTTTCATTTAACAATTGCAGAATTGATTCAGATGTAACACTTTTTCCACAACCTGACTCACCGACAAGTCCCACCATTTCTCCAGCATAGACTTCAAAGGATACATCATCAACTGCCGTAACCATTCCTTTTTCAGTAGAAAAGATTGTTTTTAATTGATTTAGCTTTAAAAGAGGCTCCATATCTACCACTCTCCCCCTCTCCTATTTACATCATTTTTTGCTATGAGGATCTAACAGATCTCTTAGTCCATCACCGAATAAGTTCAATGCTAAAACAGCTAAAATAATAAACATTCCTGGGAAAACGGTCATCCACCATGCGTTATATATAACAGCTTTTCCCTCATAGATAATGTTCCCCCAGCTAGGATCTGGAGCAGGGATACCAACACCTAAAAAGCTGAGACTTGCCTCGATAATAATAGATATCGCGAATACATAAGTAAGCTGGATGATTAATTGAGATATTGTATTTGGTGCAATATGCACCCAAATAATCCTTATTCCACTAGCACCTTGAGATTTCAGTGCTTCAATATAGGTTTGTTCTTTCACCACTAACGCTGCTGATCGAATCACTCTAGCAACCGTTGGAATCATAACAAAACTTAATGCTGCAATAACATTAACCGTTTTTGGCCCAAGTGCCGCCATAATGGCAATAGCTAAAAGAATTGCTGGAAAGGCCATTAATCCATCGCATATTCTCATTAACATATGATCCAAGTAACGATTATAGGCAGAGTACAGACCGATCACCATTCCAAAAAAACCTGATATTAGAGCAACCGAAATTCCAACAACCATTGAGGCCTGTGTTCCATAAATCACTCTGCTAAACAAGTCTCTACCAAGATTATCCGTACCGAAATAATGTTCAGATGAAGGAGCCTGCAGTCTGGCGGTAGCATTAATAGCTAGCGGATCTTGAGTTGCGATAATAGGTGCAAGAAACGCAACCATCGTTAACAAAATTAAGATGATACTTCCAAACATCATTAATCTATTTGATAGAATTCTCTTAAAAAGTAGAAAACGCTGCTCTTTATTATATTGATGTTGATTCAATACTATCTTTTCACTACTATAAATCGGTTTAGCATCCATCTTCATCCCCCCTTGAAATCAATTCTTCGCGCTAAGTCGTACTCGTGGATCAAAAAATCCATACAATAAATCGACAATTAAATTTATTATTACGTAGGAAAATGCTATAAGTAGAATGGTTCCTTGAATTACTTCAAAGTCTCTTCTCATAATGGCATTTATAATTAGCTGCCCGATCCCGGGAATGTTGAACACGGTCTCAATAACAACAGCACCAGCAATCAATTGGCCAAAGGTTTGGCCTATTACGGTGAGAATAGGGATGAAAGCATTTTTTAGAGCGTGTTTAAAAATAACAACTTTCTTTTTTACTCCTTTTGAACGAGCTGTTTTAATGTAATTAGCATGTAAGACATCCAACATAGAAGAGCGTGTAACCCTAGCTATTAATGCAGCTTGAATTGCTCCAAGTGCAAATGCGGGTAAAATTAAATATTGTAGATGCGGTAAAATTCCGTTACTTAACGGCTGAAAGCCTGCTACGGGAAGCAAGGCAAAGTTTATCGCAAATACTAACACGAGCAAAAGTGCCAAAAGAAAATTTGGAACGGAAATTCCTAGCAACGATACAATCATAAAAGTCTGATCCGTAAGCGTTCCTCTCTTCGTTGCGGCGATAATGCCTGCCGGAATGGAAATTAAAATAGCAATAATCTGCGCCATAAGGGCTAATGAGAGCGTAGGAGCTAAATTTTCCAAGAACGCTTGTAATACCGGCTTGTCCATATAAATGGACCAACCTAAATCACCTTGTACCACTTTTGTAATCCAATTCCAAAATTGCTCATGAATAGGTAGATTCAAGCCCATTTCTTCTCTTAAATGATTGACTTCCTCGACAGATGCATCCGGCCCAAGTATAACGGCAGCGGGATCTCCAGGAGTCAAATGAATGATAAAAAAAACAACGACTGCTACTACAAACATAACCGGAATCAGGGATAAAAGCCTTTGGATGATATACGCCTTCAAAGGAACTCCTCCTTCAAAATCTAAATTCAGTACCCCTCTTCATCTATAAAAGAGGAGTACTAATTTTACAAAAATTTCGATTTTTTTCATCATTCTATACTTGTGTTCCAAAAGATCGGACCCATAAATTCAGAATATCCCTTCACTTTATTCGAAAAGCTTGAAATAAAATTTGTCATGCCAATATTAATAACCGGTAGTTCAGTCCAAATAGTCGCTTGCAATTGTTCAAATTTTGCAGTGGCTTCTTCTTGAGATGATGCATTTCTAATCTCACCGATTAAGCGATCAATTTCTGGGCTGTTCGTCCAACCAGGATATTCAACTTTAGATTCTAAAAATGGATATGCAAGCGGCGTCGCAACTGTCGTAAACTGAGTGAAAAAGATGTCCCAACTTTCTGGCTCTTGCCTACGCTCTAGTAATGTTGCCCAATCCGTTACATCAAGTTTTACCTTCATCCCAATTGCTTCGAGCGATTGTTGTGCAATAACAGCAGCATCATAATGATACTTATAATCACTGCTTGTTAAAATAGTCACTTCTTCACCTTTATATTCTGCCTCTTCTAATAATTGTTTCGCCTTATCAATATCATGTACGTTATAATTTTCTTCCCCAGCCTTTGTGTACCAATTCTTTTGTTCAGGACGCATATAAGCTGGTTCAAGCCCATAAAATTCCTTATCAGTAAATGCCAATGATAATAATTCTTCATTATTTATCGCGTGATTAACCGCCTGTCTCAGTTTTATATCTTGAAATATTCCCTTTTTATTAAAAACTAATGTTTCAAAACCATATGGCCAAACATCTATCACTACATTTGGTGAGTTTTTCAGTTGTTCATAGCTATCAAAAGGTAATTCGAAGGCGTAGTCATACTCACCACTTATCACTCCGTTTACTCGAGTAGAAATATCTGGCACAAAATTGATCACAATTTCATCTACTAATGCTTCTTTTTTTCCTCCCAGTCCACTTGTTGGAGCTTCTACTGGTTTATAATCGTCAAATTTGGTCAATTTAATATATGAATCATGCTTCCATTCTTCTAATTTAAAAGGGCCAGTTCCGATAAATTCTTTAACACCAGTTGCATCCGCCGCATCTATGACCTCTTTTGGCATGATAGAAGCGGTTTGCGTGACATCAGCAAGTCTGTACAGCACGGATAGAGAAGGATTCTCTACATGTAGCACAACTGTATATTCGTCTACTGCTTCCCATTTTGAATTCCCCAACTCTGCCTTCGCAGTACCATTTTGTTGCCATTTTGTCATAGATGCAACAACATCTTCCGCTTTCATTTCTTTCCCATTATGAAATAAAACGCCTTGTCTTAATTTAAAAGTGATTGTTTTTCTATCTTCACTTTCTTCAAATGATTCAGCCAGCATCGGAATGATTTCATAGTTTTCATCAAATGTCAGTAAGTTTTCATATATTTGTCTGGCAATATCACGTACTACGTTTGTGTTCGTTGTGTGCGTATCAAGGGTTGGCGGCTGTGAATTCCATGCTAATTTTAGCGTTCCACCGTGTGTACCCTTATCACCAGCGCCTTGTCCAGATTGTGTTTCTGTACTTGAACTACAACCAATTAATAAAATTATGGAAATTAACAGGATGAAGCCTAACTTAATAGAAAATTTTCCCTTCATTTTTACGCCCCCTATTAATAAATATTCTTTATTTAGCAAATTAACAAACTAGCGAACAGCATAAGTTGCGATTGCTTCAATTTCAATTAATACATCCTTTGGCAGTCTGCTAACTTCAATAGTAGACCTCGCAGGCCGATGTGACCCAAGGATTGCACCGTATTCCTCATTAACAATTGAAAATTGTTCCATATTGATTATAAAAATAGTCGTTTTCACAATATTCTCCAATCCCAATCCTTCACTTTCTAGAAGTGAACGAATATTATCCATTACTTGTCTAGTTTGCTCTTTTATACCAACTGCTTCCACTTTATTACTTTCAGGATTAATTGGTATTTGCCCAGATAGGAATAAATATTCCCCAACCTTGATTGCTTGAGAATAAGGCCCCAGTGCTTCTGGTGCTTTATTTGTTGTAATCGCTTCCATTTAATTTCTCCACCCTTTTTCTGTTTTAATCGCTATGAATCTTGAAATTGCTGTACACACAAAGTTATTTGTACTAACTCATATGCCTTTTTTAATACATGTGCTACTCAAGAAAATAGTCCTTTTCTTGGTAGATGTTTTGTATTCTCTCAACCCTTTGCATCACTTCCCTTTCATACTTTTTTTCAATTCCAGTTGTAATAATATTTAACAAACTCAATACAGAGCTGATCGGGATAAAGTTCTCTGAGTTGGCATGTATTTGAGTTATGAAGCTTATGTTGGAAATACGAGATATAGGAGAGAGTGGATGATCCGTAATCGTGATAAGCTTTGCCCCTTGTTCCTTCACCGTCTCCGCAATTTCTAAACTTTGTGCCACATATCTTGGAAACGAGATAAAAATAAAAACAATTTTTTTATTTTGTTCAATTAATAAATCTTCAGGGTAACTATTTTTCGAAGAGATCATATAAACATTTTTTCTTAACATATTCAATTTTAAATACAACCAATAGGCTGCAGGATATGATGCTCTATATCCAACGACATGAACTTCATCAGCTGTCATGATTTCATCAATTGCTTGCCAGTATTGATTTATATCCAATTTACTTCTTAATGTTGTAAGAATTTCAATTTCTTGTTCTATCAAAGTATCGATAAAATCCAGATGATCTTTCGGTTCTTCTCCTATGGAATTCCCATGCTGTTCAATCCGTAGCAAATATTCTTTTTGAATTTGTTTTTGCATTTGGGAAAAGCTCTCAAAATCCAATGCATAAGATAATCGAATAACAGTTGTTTCACTGACTTCAGCCTGTTTTGCGATTTGTGAAGCTGTTGACATACTGAAACCAACAACATCTCTTAATAACAAGTCAGCTACTTTTTTTTGCCCCTTTGATAAATTTTGATAATTTTCTCTAAGTAAATCCTCTATCCTCATGCATATTCCCCCTTTAAAAGTAGGATATAATCATTCATTTTAATAATAAAAGAGAATTAAATCATTCTTTTTATAGAATAATCAATATTTTAAAAATTGTAAATATATTTGTTAAATTTTCTTACAGCCTTTTTACAGACCCTTTCCGTTGTTAGAGGAGCAATAAAAAGTCTTTTTCTTTGATTTAGGAAAAATATAGACACTACTCCTCGAACTTACTCATCATTGGTTGTAAAAGTTGAAGGACTGGTTCTTACTGTGACTCTTGCGCTATTATTCTATAACCTCTGCGTAGCTATGAATACCCAAGATCAAAATAACTGTAGACAAACTTTGATTTCATCAAGAGTTTGCCTACAGTTTAAAACAGACTTAGGAGCTCCTCTAATGCAATGAAGAGAAGGTATTTTTACTCCGTTTTAGTCTGAAGAATTGAAGCCTAAAAATAAAATAAGATTTGTTTAAATTGATGGGAATTTATGAAAATTCACTGCAAACGATTGAGGATTGAGCAGAATGAACAAAAACAATAGAGCAAGGTGAATTTTAAGGATACTCAAATTCACCTTGCTCACGATTTGAAACATATAAAATTCCTGCATCATCAACTAAAAAACAGATTTTAAATGCCAGTGGAAGCATATATAGTTAAAGGTTCTTTAAAGCCTCATGAACATCCATATCTCCAGATAAAAGATCAAATGAGCGGCGATATGTGTTCTCCTCATTTAATGTAGCCACTACAGTCTTTGCGACATCCTCTCGTGGAATAGCACCACCAGATAAAGTCTCACCAGCTTGCACCTTCCCATTACCAGGATCGTTCGTTAGAAGGCCAGGCTTCACAATTGTGTAATTCAGAACGCTCGCTAGTAACATGCGATCAGCATAATGCTTCGCCACCATATAAGGCTTAATCGGACTATTTTTCCAGCTTTCCCTATTCTGCGCTTGAAGGGCGCTGACCATAATGTAACGATTCGCTCCTACTTTGTCAGCAGCTTCCATTGATTTCACAGCCCCATCTAAATCAACAAGCAGTGTTTTATCAAACCCTGTTTTGCCGCCAGACCCCGCTGTAAAGATGACTGCATCTGAACCATTCATCGCAGCTGCAAGCTCAGCAACACTTCCTTCCAAACTTGCCACAACCGCATCAACACCTGATTGCTTAAGGTGGATCGCCTGTTCCTCATTTCGAACCATTGCTCTAACATTATGCTCACTGCTCTCTGATAACAACTGAACAATATGTCTGCCAACTTGACCATTCGCTCCAATTAAAAAAACATTCATAAACCTTCACTCCTTCGAATCATCTTAGTGATATTGTGTCAAAGAAGAGTGGTTAAATTCAAGCTATCTGCAATTCCTCAAAGAAAATCTAGTTCTCGAAAGATTTATTTTTTAACAATTGTTATTCTTTACAATGTCCTTGCTTTGTCCCATTTCTTAGAAAATGTGTGACGAAATAGTTATTTTACACTTCTTCTTGAGAAAACAAATCCCCTCCATTTACAGTTAAACGACTGAATGAAAGGGATTGTTTTATAATAAAATTTAAATAGTTTAATCAAACAACTCTATGTTTTTATCCACAGGATGATTCGTAGGCTAGCATCTATGCGATCATGATGCATCACTTTTCTTATATAACCGCTCTAATTGAATATGCCGCAAGCTGTACTTTATAAGGGAAATGGCAGCAAAAATGATCATTAAAATTAATGTGATCGTTGCTCCCGGAGGAGTCCCTATTTCATAGGAAATGGCTAAACCACTCAACATCCCAAGTAATGCAATCACAATACCAATCAAAATGACCCCATTAAAGCTCTTGCTTAATCGCAGGGAGATGGCAGCAGGCAAAATGATAATCGCCGAGACAAGCAAAGCGCCAACTATAGGCATAATTACTGCAATCGTTACCCCTGTTAAAATATTAAATAATATCGACATCATTTTAATCGGTAAGCCTGCCGTAAAAGCTGTTTCTTCATCAAACGTAAGCACATACATCGGTTTTCGAAAAACTAAATAGAGTAAACCGATAATAGCGGTCAATACGAACAACAGCCAAACCTGTTGCTCATTAATGGTTACAATAGAGCCAAATAAAAACTGCGTCATGCTCAACGTTGCTCCACCATCATTTATTCCCATTAATACAAGTGCTAATGACATTCCAGCAGACATTAAAATTGCAATTGAAATCTCTGAATACGTACGATATATTTGCCGTAAATATTCAAGCAATGTCGCAATCACGATTACTACTAAAAGATTGGTCCATGTCGGATTAACACCAATCAGTAAACCTAGTGCTACACCCGCTAAGGAAATATGGGACAATGTATCAGCCATCAAAGATTGTCTGCGCAAAATCAGAAACAAGCCTAGTATTGGTGCTATTAAAGAAATCAGGAATGAGGCTTGGAAAGCTCTTTGCATGAATCCATAGAAAAACATCTCCAAGGGGAATCCTCCTTCCGCACCAGTTCAATATGTTTACTAGCGTAATGGCGTATCTCTTCATGATCATGTGTAACCATTAAAATTCCCTTGCCATGCTCCATACTATTGTGCCTTAATAATTTATAAAATTCCTCTCGAGATTGCACATCCATGCCTGTTGTAGGTTCATCGAGAATGAATAAATCAGGATCTGCTGCACATACACGGGCAATCGCAATGCGTTGCTTTTGTCCACCTGACAATTCCCCGATCTTTTTATTACGCATCTCCCACATTCCCACTGATTCTAGCGAACGACGTACATGCTCTTTATCATCTTTATCTAATCTTTTAAACCATTTGCCTCTTTGATAACGACCAGATTGCACCAGTTCTAGAACAGTACTCGGAAAACCGGTATTAAAAGAAGCAATTTGCTGTGAAACATAGCCAACGACTAGTTTTTCACCAAGACGATTTTTCGGTGAAAGTCGTACACTTCCCTTCGATGGTTTCAGTAGTCCCAAAATATTTCGCAACAACGTCGTCTTCGCTGCACCATTTTCTCCTGTCAGCATGACAAAATCCTCCGGGTCAACTTCAAACGAAATATTCTCTAATACTGGTTCGTCTTGATAATGAAAGGCAAGTTTCTCTACTTCAATATAATGCACAATTATGCGACCTTTCTTCTATTATTAATCAATCCTTACTTTCTAATTAAGTAAATATTGCTTATTTTATTCTTTCAAAGCAACCCTATTATTGAACACTTAACTGTAAAGACTTCAAATTTTCTCGCATGGCTTCCACGTATCCTAAATCTTTTTCTTGCAACTCTTTCGACAACACCTCTAAATCATAGAGAATCGCTGTTTTTGTACCTGTTTCGTTCGCGACAGTTTTCGCAATTGCTGAATTAGCTCCTTGTTGATAATAGATGACTGGTACACCATACTCTTCTACCAACTCTCCAATTTCTGCAATTCTGGATGGACTTGGCTCCACTTCTGTAGATAAGCCGCCAACAGCAATCTGCTCTAAATCATATCGTTTAGCTAGGTAACCAAATGCTTGATGTTGTACGACAAAGACACGCTCTTTAGCATCTTTAAGTGCAGCCTCATATTCTTCATGTAATGCTTGCAGTTCATTAATAAATGCTTCTGCATTTTTTTGATAAACTTCTTTTCCGTCAGGATCAGCTTCAATGAAGGCATCACGAATCACTTTAACTTGCTCTTGTGCCAATACTGGGTCCAACCAAATATGTGGATCGTGATTTTCATGATCATCAATGACAATCGCAATCGGTTCTGATTCAACAAATGTTTGATGATCATCATCAAAAAGAACCGCCTTTACTTCGAAGCTCTCTCCTGTCGTTTTATATTCAAAATGATCGCTTCCCTGACCAGAGACTACTTCCCATTCTTCATCTTCACTTGTACGTGTATACCAATGCCAATGTTCATAGTCTACTTCTTCCTTAAGCTCAGCAACAAGTGTAACAACGTCTCCTGTATGGTAGTGATCAGCGCGACCTACAATTTCGATCGAGCCAGCTTCAGCACCATTGCCATGCTCATGATCTTCTTCCTCAGCACCATGCCCATGATTATGGCTCTGTTCTTCGCCATGTTCGTGGTCATGACTATCGTCGTTTTTGGCTTCATGACCATGTTCGTGATCATCAGCCTCATCGTCATGATCATGACCATGATCATTGATGACAATTTCTACTGGCGCTGACTTTGCATATTCATTGTGGGCATCATCAAATAAAACCGCTTGAACCTCGAAACTTTCACCTGTTGCTTCATATTCAAACTGAGGTCCTCCCTGATTCGGTACCGTTACCCATTCCTCATCAGCGTTAGCGCGTGTATACCAATGCCAATGCTCGTAATCAACATTTCCCTCTAATTCCGCTGTTAATTTAACGATATCACCAGTATGATAATGGTCAGCTACACCATGAATCTCCACATTTTCTCCGCCTTCTAATTGGGCATCATGTTCATGATCGCCATGATCGTGTTCATGCTCTCCATGATCATGACCGGAATCTACTCCGTCTGCTGTACGAGCAACTACAAGTTTATCATTCTCAGTCGTTTTTAATAAACTGTCTACCCAATGCTCCATTTCTTCACTGCTATAAACAAATACATCTGCTTCATTAACACGCGCCACATCTTTAGCACTTGGTTCATAATGATGGGCATCTTCTCCAGCAGAGACCATTAACGTTACGTCCGCCCGCTCTCCTCCTACTTGCTGTGCAAATTCATACATTGGGTAAAACGATGTTACCACGGAAATCTTTTTATCTGAAGAGTTCTCTTCCTTTTGGCAACCAAAAAGAAAAGTACTCACTATTAAAATTAAGGAAATGGCTAGTAACCTATTTTTTTTCATTTCTAGTCCCCTCTTTATCAACACCACTTAAAGCGTAATGTTTACGATTTAACTCACATAATGCACTTATCAAAATATCAGATATTAATGGGCTAACATATCGCGCACAAGACCTTCTGCATCTAAATTGGAAGGGTAATAGGTTGGCCAATTGGTTACTTCCTCTAGCAATCTTTCACGGTCATCGCCCCAATATAAGTGAAAATGATGCGATTTAACTGGGAAAATATTGTGATCACTAAACTGAATATATTGTGGCATTTTCTCAGATCCATCTACTAATTTAAAAATAAAGCGTACTCCTCTGTTTCCTTTTTCATACGTAAGAATTTCATAGCCGTCTTCTGCGTACTCTCCTGAATATTCCTGATTATTTTGGAAAAAGGTTACCATATTATCCTCAATTGTGATCCGATCAACATCTGTTTCATATCCAACTGTATAATATTCCTTATATTCTTCTGCTGTCATATCACCATGTTCTGCTTTATGTTCAAATACTTCATCTAAATCCCCTGATAATAGATATGGGTAAACGGACTGCCAATCACCCTCCCAATCAGACAATTCACGATCTTTTACTTGACTGTCTTCAAAATAGCCTTGATATATTTTTTTACTTTCTTCATCATGTCCATGGTGATCATCAATAACGATTTTAATAGGTGCAGATTGAACAATAGGCTTGTGATCGTCGTCGAATAAAACAACTTTTATTTCTAATCCATCTATCGTTGCTTCACCTGTAAATGTTTCTGTTTCCTGTCCTGAAACAGCTTCCCATTGAGCATCAGCACTTTCTCTACTATACCAATGCCAATGATCAGAATCAGATTCTTCATCTAAAACGGCCGTTAATTCAATCTTATCGCCAGTATGATAGTGATCCGCAACACCTTCAATTTTTATCCCCTCTGGAGCATCATGATCATTCGAATGTTCATCATGATCATGTTCCTCCTCAACATGGTCCTCCGATTCTTTCTCCACTTTTTCCGTTTCTGTCCCTTGACAAGCGGTAAGAAGGAAGCTAAATAGCAACAAAGCAAATAAGCTAAAAAGTAGTTTTTTCATTTTTTTCCCCTTTCTCAACATTTATGTAAATCGTAATTATTACGTTTTATACCGTAGCACTTATTTCTCCCCCCTGTCAAGATTTTTTTATTCCTTGCCAACTCTTAAACTATATTCAAAGGAATTCAACTTTTGACCATCCCCCATTTTAACATTTGTTAAATCAAACGATTCTGCTTCATTTCGTATGAATACAAGGTTTCTCACGAAATGAAGCTATGCTGAATCCAAGGAAAAAAATGAGCCAAAAATCTTATTTAAAATGAGCTCTTCTCATTCAACTAAAGATGATTTAATCTATAATCATAATAAGTAGTATGTTGTAATCATATGAGGTGACAAAATGAACCCTATTTTAGTAGTAGATGACGAAAAAGAGATTGCCGATTTAGTTCAGTTTTATTTAACAAATGAAGGATACGATGTTCAAGTTTTTTATGAGGGCAAGTCTGCTTTAGAATTTATTCAAAAGAATGAATTAGAACTTGCAATATTAGATGTGATGCTGCCAGGAGTAGATGGGTTTTCACTTTGCCAAAAAATCCGCGAAACCTATCATTATCCAGTAATCATGTTAACTGCAAAAATTGAAGATATTGATAAAATTACCGGCCTTACCCTTGGGGCTGATGATTATATTACAAAACCGTTTAATCCGCTAGAAATGGTTGCTAGAGTAAAGGCACAACTGCGCCGTTACACACGCTATAACCCGAGCAACGCTGCAACGAGCCAGCCTAGTGAAAGTACAAATGAATTCGATTTCTCAGGATTAATTATCAATCAAGATACTCATAAATGCACCCTCTATGGAGAATCGCTGTCATTGACTCCTCTTGAATTCTCTATTCTTTGGTATTTATGTGCAAACAGAGGGAAGGTCGTATCCTCTGAAGAACTATTCGAAGCCGTTTGGGGTGAAAAATACATTGATAATAATAATACCGTGATGGCCCATATCGCTCGGCTGAGAGAGAAAATGAAAGAACCATCAAGAAAGCCGAAGTTTATTAAAACTGTTTGGGGGGTTGGCTATACCATTGAATAATCAAGAGGTAAGCACAGGATTAACAGGAAAAATGTTTTTGCGTTTTTTCATTGCGATTACCGTTTTTACAGTAGGATTGATCTCACTCTTTATTGGATCAGCTTATGTATTAAGCTTCTTTACTTGGTATCAAGACGACTTTTTATATCGTATTCTTAACCTTATTAATCAGAACCGAATTGCATTCATCTTAACCGTTTGGGTGATTGGTTTTCTGTTCATTTTCCTTTATTATTGGAGAAAGACATTAGCCTATATCGATACCGTTGTCAACGCGAGCAATATGCTCGTTTCTAATAATGATGAATACATCTATCTTCCTGCTGAGTTAAGACAAGTTGAAGAACGAATGAATTCGATTAAACAGGAGTCTATTCGCAATGCCAGATTGGCGAAAGAAGCAGAACAGCGCAAAAATGATTTACTTGTATACTTAGCACATGATCTAAAGACTCCGTTGACCTCTGTTATTGGCTATATCACATTGCTGAGGGATGAGCAGCAAATCTCTCCAGAGCTTCGAGAAAAATATTTAGCCATTTCTTTAAACAAAGCTGAGCGACTGGAAGATTTAATTAATGAGTTTTTTGAAATTACAAGGTTCAATTTAACTGAGCTTAGCCCAGAAATGAGTCAAGTTAATTTAACAAGAATGCTTGAACAAATAACGTATGAATTTAATCCACTTTTTGCTGAGAAGAACTTAACTTATCAATTAGAAATTGAGGCAAATCTTGAAATTGCATGTGATATCGACAAAATGGAGCGGGTCTTCGATAATTTAATCCGTAATGCGATTAACTACAGCTATGAGCATAGCACTATCTTGATCCGCTCAACGAAGGATGAGAAGTTCGTCCAGCTCCATTTTATCAATCATGGGCGAACAATTCCTCAAGATAAGCTCGCTCGCATCTTCGAACAATTTTATCGCCTCGATACTTCCCGCGCCACAAAAACGGGAGGAGCGGGGCTTGGTCTTGCAATCGCTAAAGAAATTGTTGAATTACACGGAGGCACTATCCTGGCCAACAGTGAAGATGAAAAAGTCGAATTTATGGTAAAACTGCCTATCGAATCGTAAGAAATTCGTAAGATTTTTTTCAGAAAAACGTATTAATTCCTTGATAATAAACGAAAAAATAACACTTTATGTTTTAGTACGATAAATGTGCGAAACATAAAGTGTTTTTATTTTATTAGGAGGAATGAATTCAATGGAAAAAATAAGTGTAGCAGTTATTTTTGGCGGCTGTTCAAATGAATACGAAGTATCCCTTCAATCTGCCTATTCGGTCCTGTCCCATATGGATCTTGATAAGTACGAACTGACTTTAATCGGTATTACGAAAGCTGGAGCTTGGTACAAATATAACGGCAGCTTAGATAATATTCAGCAAGATACATGGTGGAGCGATAAAGATAATTGTATATCCGTTACCTTCTCACCAAACAGATATGACAATAAATTAATCGAATATAAGCAAGGGCAATTGATAGAAACAACGATCGATATCGTTTTTCCAGTTCTGCATGGTAAAAATGGCGAAGATGGTACACTACAAGGATATTTAGAATTAATTGGAATTCCGTTCGTTGGTTGTGATACCTTCTCGTCTGCATTATGTATGGACAAGGATAGCGCTCATAAATTAGTGGAACATGAAGGAATTCGCACACCAGCCTCCATCGTTTTTACAAAAAGGCAAATAAAAGAGCAAATCGCCACAGCAACTAAGAAGCTTCATTATCCACTTTTTGTTAAACCAGTAAAATCTGGTTCCTCCATCGGGATCACCCTTGTGAAGGAAGAGAAAGAATTACCTAAAGCGATCGCGGCCGCATTTTGTCATGATGAACGTGTTATTGTTGAAGAATTGATTGAAGGGTTTGAGGTTGGGTGTGCGATCCTAGGAAATGATGAACTGCTTATTGGTGAAGTCGATGAAATCGAATTAGAAAAAGGCTATTTTGATTTCAATGAAAAATACTCGCTTGCAACTTCCCGTATTCACATGCCCGCCCGCATTGACGCTGATACTGCATTAAAAGTTAAAAGAACAGCGAAAAAAATCTATCGCACTCTTGGATGTAGAGGATTAGCGCGGGTAGATATGTTTATTACAAAAAATCAAGATATTGTCTTTAACGAGGTCAATACATTTCCTGGCTTCACAGACCATAGCCGCTATCCAAATATGATGAAAGGAATTGGATTAACGTTTTCAGCCATCATTGATAAAGTGATCCAATTAGGGTTAGAGCGATGAGAACATTAACATTGCATAAAGCTGATGTCTTCAACGGATATTTAGTGTTAGTCAATCGCGCTCACCCCATTAAACCTTCACGACTAAAAAGCGCAAACACTCTCGCACCTTGTCTCGCAATGAACGATGAGGTTTTGCTTGAAAGAAGAGCCGCCGCCTCCCTCAACCAATTAATCGATGAGGTAGGCTGTCGAAAACAAATCGTTTCCGTCAGCGGATTCAGAAGCAAAGAAGAACAGGAAGCACTATTCTCCAATTCTCTCAGACAAAATGGCAGGACATTTACTGAACAATATGTTGCTTATCCGAATTGCAGTGAACACCAAACAGGGCTTGCGATTGATTTAGGAGAAAATCAAGATGTCATTGATTTTATACGCCCTTCTTTCCCTTATACTGGAGTTTTTGCGCAATTTCGAACACTTGCTGCAGATTACGGATTTATAGAAAGGTATGGACAAGGAAAAGAAGCAATAACAGGAATATCTCACGAACCGTGGCATTTTCGCTATGTCGGCTATCCACACGCAAAAATTATCAAGCAACATGATTTTTGCCTTGAAGAATATATTCAGTTTCTTTATGATTATCCATTCAGCGGGCAGCCTTATACATTTTCAGAAAGAGAAACACAATTTGATATTTCTTATATTAGGGCAATTGAACCATTTACAACCATAGAGATACCGGAACGCAGCTTATACCAACTCTCTGGCAATAATGTTGATGGCTTTATATTAACAACTTGGAGTGCACCGCAATGAGATTGAAAAATGACACAGGTGCATTGGATCCATTCAGATTAATCGCTGCTTTCCTAGTGATCGCAAACCATACCTCCCCCCTTCTTTCATTTGGGGAGAATGCTGATTTTATTTTAACGCGAATCATCGCTAGAACAGCCGTTCCATTTTTCCTTATGGTGAGCGGATATTTTCTCTATAAATATATTAAAAATGGAGACAACTCGTATATTCTTGCCTTTTGTAAAAAAATTGCCCTGTTATATGCTTTCTCCATTATATTATTTTTACCGCTTAATCTATATGCTGGGCATTACAAAGGAGAGAATTGGTGGATCACCTTCATAAAAGATCTTTTCATTGACGGCACTTTCTATCATTTGTGGTATTTCCCAGGCTTGATCCTCGGAATATTGATCGTTCAATTATGTGTAAGGAAGCTTGGGCTCCACTTAACTTTACTCATTTCGATTTTTCTATATCTGTTCGGATTGTTTGGAGATAGTTACTACGGCATAGCAACACAAATCACGTTCATTGACACGTTTTATGATGGCATTTTTTCTATCACAGATTATACAAGAAACGGTTTATTTATGGTACCTATCTTTCTAACAATGGGAATGCTGATCTATCAAGGGCGCAAATCTTCATCATTTAAAAATAATTTATTATGGTTCATTGTATCTTTTGTCCTGTTAGTAGTTGAAGGGCTTTGGCTTCATGCCCATTCCTGGCAACGTCATGATAGTATGTATATCATGTTAGTTCCAACCATGTACTATCTATTTCTCATTCTCCTGCAATTAAATGGAAAAAGCAGTAAACAATTGCGAAACATTGCAACTATCATGTATATTATTCATCCTTGGATGATTGTCGTCGTACGATTCACTGCTGATCTTTTTAAATTAGAGCATTTATTTATTGAAAATAGTTTCGTGCATTATGCGACGGTTAGTGTACTTTCTTTTCTTATGGCTGCCTTTTTAAGTTGGGGCATTAAGTGGAGAAAACAAACCCCATCCCCAACCGGTAGGGCTTGGATTGAAATTGATTTACAGGCATTGCGAGAAAATATTGAGAGTTTGAGAAAGCTCCTGCCGGGAACTACAAAATTGATGGCAGTAGTAAAAGCGAATGCCTATGGTCATGGCGCAGTTAAAGTAGCAAAAGAATTAAACGAGAACGGAATTAACTCATTTGCAGTCGCTACTTTGGCTGAAGGTATTCAGTTAAGAAAAAATAGAGTCAAAGGGGAAATCCTCGTTCTCGGTTATACCAATCCAGAGGATATCCATTTTCTTAAAAGGTACCGATTAACGCAGACAATCATCGGACTTTCTTACGCTAGAGAATTAAACAAATATGGAATCGGGCTAGATGTTCAGGTGAAACTGGACACGGGCATGCATCGACTGGGTGTTGATGCCTCACAGCTTACCGAACTAAAAAGAATTTATCGCTGTCAGCATTTAAAAATTAGAGGGATTTATTCGCATCTATCTGTATCCGATAGCTTAGAACCGGAAGATATTAGCTCAACTAACGAACAAATTGCTAAATATAATCAGACGATTGAATGGCTGCAATCCCAACAGCTGCGCATCGGCAGACGACATATACAGGCAAGCTATGGATTATTGAATTATCCTGATTTGCAGTATGATTATGTTCGTGCCGGCATCGCGCTTTATGGTATCCTAAGCAATAACGATGAGGTCGTTTCCAAAGTGGAACTGAAGCCCGTTTTAGCTATCAAAGCAAGAGTTGCGATGGTAAAGCATGTCCCACCTGGCGAGTTTGTCAGTTATGGCAAAGCATATGCAGCTAAAGAAATGATGATAACAGCAGTCGTCACGATTGGTTATGCAGATGGACTGCCGAGAAACTTAAATCATGGACATGTTCTCATTCACGGTCAAAAGGCGCCTATTATCGGAAGAATCTGTATGGATCAGCTCATCGTCGACGTATCCGATTTAGCTAATGTCCAAACCAATGACGTCGTTACCATTATTGGAAAAGACGGATCAGAACGGATTACTTCCGAAGAGGTTGCTGAAAAAAGTGGTACCATTACGAATGAGCTCTTGAGCAGACTCGGTTCTAGACTGAATTATATATACAAGAATCCCTTCTTCCAATAAATTGCTTTATTTGTCGGGGTACTGAATTCGTCTGCTATTTATATTATGATTCAAAATATAACTTAAATTCTCAATTGCTTGGAAAGATCAGTTAGAAAGAATACTTTAGTACCTCAACTTTAATTGTTTCTTGTCTGCAAGCTCCTAAGAAATATAGTTGTTCTGCTATTTTCAAGCTCATTTTAACTCTGATTTGATGAAATGATAGGAGAAGGCTCGCTTTCTCTTTCATTTCATCTTAGACAAAGCCATCAGCATAGCTGAAAGGAGTGAGAAGCCATGTTTATTTTTTGAGAAATGAGCCAAAAGAAGAGATGACTCCAATTAACAATCACTCTCGTCTTCTATATGCGAAAAGGGAAAATCGATATGATAAAAACAGGATTGCACAACTTATAAAAAAACCACCAATAACAAGAAAAACTTGATGTGACAGTATAGTTTCAACAACCCCTGATAATACAGACGTAAAAGATGGGATAATCAGTAAAGCCAATATTCCTACAAATGGAATCATTGTCCATATTTTCGCTTTTGTATAGCCCATCTTGAAAAACATAGGAACCTGTATTCCTATAATAAGGGAATAGACCAATAATGACATGCTGAATCCCAATAGAATGTCAAGCAATTCCAAAGCTTTGTTTTCTAGTAGTATCATAAAGACATATATAATCGAAATAATCATGAAAGAGATGGCAAAACTAAAAATATAAAAAATATACCTCCCCATGATAATATTGCTCAAACTGATAGACACTGATCCATATAAACGATGAAGTCCATTCTTTTCCTGTATAGCGAATATATTAGACGATAGCAGAGCTGTGAACCAAGAACCGGTAATGCACATAATCATAAAGGACGAACCCATAAATCCAAATATCATGACAATCGCTGCTAATGTCAAATAGATAATTACTTGAGACTTCATCGTATAATAATCAAGTCTTACCATTTTTAGATACCCTGCCATGTATGTCACTTCCTTTTGCCAATGTGTATCATAATATCGTCAATCGATGCTGCATCAAGGACCAAATGTTTATATTTAGTAGCTTCCTTAATATCAATAAGTCCTTCGAAACCCATATTCGTAATACGTAAACCGATAATCCTTTCCTGTAGAGCCGATGTCAACTCTTTATGCCTGCCTTTGATAAGTCGAAATCTTCCTAGAAAATCATCCATTTTCCCGGAGTATACGTTCTGCCCTTGATGAATAAAAGTAATATAATCGGCGATTCTTTCTAAATCTGACGTGATATGTGTAGAAAACAATACACTTCTCTCACCATCCTGGATGTATTCTTGCAGCATTTCCAAAAGTTCATCCCGAGAAACGGGGTCTAGCCCACTAGTCGGCTCATCAAGTATGAGCAGTTTTGGATCATGTGACATCGCGCAAGCAAGCATTAATTTCATCTGCATACCACGTGATAATTCGCCCACTTTTTTTTCTAAAGGCAGATCGAACCGTCTTAACATTTCATTAAAAACATCATGTCTCCAATTATGATAAAAGGAAGAAATAGCTCTTTCCGTATCCTTAACCGTCCAACTATCCACATAGAAAACATGATCAAATACAACGCCAATATGTTGTTTGGCAACATTTTCATATTTCACGTGGTCATGACCAAATATCTGTATTTGTCCACAATCCATTTTAAGCATATTAAGGATAAGCTGTATTGTAGTTGTCTTACCAGCTCCATTAGTTCCAACGAGCCCCATAATATAGCCTTTAGGTAAGGAAAAACTAATGTTGTCCAACTTGAAACCAGAAAAAGTCTTACTCACACCATTTAACTCCAAATAATGATTAGTCATTTTCAACCTCCAGCAAAAGCTGTAATAATTCGTGCATTTCTTCATTCGTCATTGATGCTCGTTGCGCTGCTTGAATAGCATGGTTCAGATTAAGCTCCACTTCCTTAATAAGTTGTTCACGAATCAATTCAGAGCCGCTCGACATTACAAAGAAGCCCTTGCCGTGCTGGCTTGTGATATATCCCTCCTGTTCAAGTTCATTATATGCTCTCGTAGTTGTTAACACGCTTATTTTCAAATCCCGGGCCAAGTTACGAAGGGAAGGAAGCTTTTCATTTTCCTCTAATTCCCCTGATAAGATCTGATCTTTAATTTGATCTTTAATCTGTTCATAAATCGGCAAACCAGAACTGTTAGAAATAACAATATTCAACCTATCACCTCAAACTGTATTTCTATCGACATATACAGAATATACAGTTTGAGGTGTAATTGTCAATAAGTAATCATCCTAGTTTCATGATTTCAAAAAAATCGATCTCCGTTTATTTTTATCTTAGTTTAAATGGAGTCATCAGGTTTTTAAGTTGATATCACATTTAGTAGGAGTTCACCAATCTGATCACCTATACAGATTTCCCCTTGCCCCCGCCGTTACGTCATATGCTACGCTGTAGGTATCATACGTAAAGGAGAAGATGATGATATGCTAAAACAAGAACCCCTTTATACGATTAGTGAGTTTGGGCAGAAAGCACGAATTACGGTTCGGACACTACGATTCTATGAAGAATTGGGGTTGCTCATCCCATCTCAAAAAAATAGTGCTGGACATAGACTATATGGCTTAGAAGAATTAACGAAGCTTCAGTTGATCCAGTCTTTAAAATTTATCGGCTACTCTTTACAAGAAATCAAAAACTTACTTGAAGATGATGTCGAAGGATTACCACAACTTGAAAAATCTTTAGCGTGGCAACACCAATTATTGACTGAAAAAAGGAATGAGCTAAATCGGGCAATTGAAGCGGTAGAACGTATTCAAACGCTGATGTTAGAAGGAAAACCTATTACTTGGACAATTTTGCGTTCGCTTCTTTATCAAATGGAACATGAGAAGGAACAAGAAGAATGGATAAAAGAGAATTTTCCTGAAGACATTGCCAACCGCTTTTTCTCTCTTTCACCTGAGCAACGGCAACAAATCGAATTAGAAATGTTAGACTTGCTATCCACAATCAAAGAATTAATAAAAAGTGGAGCATCTCCTCAGTCCCCTGAAGCGTTTGATGTTCTCACAAAACTAACAGAAATGCTCACTCGACATATCGAAGATCCTGAGGAATTCGCAGAACAGCTTGAAAAGGCACAACAATCAATGGAAATCGAAGAATTAGATTTCAAGTTTCCTAATTTCTTCACAGAAGAAGAAGAAGCTTTTTTAACAGCTATCGGAGAGGCGATGGAGGAGATGTACAAAGAGGAGAATAATCTTTAAGGTTAAAGGCAAGGTTTCATTCAGAATACCTTGCCTCTGCTTGTTTGAAAAAACACAATTATTTCCTTTAGCTTAATAGTCTAATTGACGTAAGTACAAAAGAAGCTCACCATCAGTTAATTTTTTCACCGCATATTTTCTGATCCTACTGTCAATTTGCTTTTGCTGCTTACTTCCAGCACTAAATTTATTAATTAATTGGTAAAAAATCTCGCTCAAAATCCCTGCACTGCCACGAAAGCCTAAATTAAACCCTAATTGTTCATTCTCAGATAATGGAAATTCTGTATTATCTTGAAATTCTTTAACATAATCGTTTGTAATTAAAATATAAGGTTCTTTGTTGGTTAATCCACGAAGAAGTTCTTCAGCATTATGGGCGACAAAATAGCTTTCATCATTCTTCAAAACCATTTCTTTTCCCTCCTATAAATTAGTGTATCTACTTATATCTAAATTAACTACTCATTAATAATTGATTCACTTTGCTTTCATCTGCTAAATATTTTTGAATAAGTTCTCTTAGTTCATCTTCAGTTTCGATTTCACTCAGTTCAGTATCATACCATGATTGAATATTTTCCTTTGTAATCATGTATTGACCTAAATCAGAATGAAATACTATCCAATCAACATTGCGCACTAAAGTGAATAAGAAGGTTGCATTGTATACCACTGTTTCTTTATATTCTTTCTGTGATTGTTCCCAAGCATAATTTAAGGTGATTCCATAAGGTTGTTCATTTGTTTTAAGTTCCATGCCAGTTAATTGCTTTGCACCTGCCAGCCGATTGGCAATATTTCCTACCGCACTGTTATCACCCACAAATGAATCTTTATACTGAAAGATATCATCGTTTATATGATCTGTATTACATCCACTTAATAAATATAATCCCAACAGTGAAATAAACAAAAACTTTACGACTTTTATCAATTTACTCCCCCTTTATACATGTACACTTGTGATACTTAAGAAATTACCTTTAAGTTTTATATATTTGGTTTTAGTCAAGAAAAAAAACAACTATACTATACTTTACCTACTATAGATTAGAGAAGTCCCATGACAAATCTTCTTTTTTATAGAACATACTTTTTCGATATATCCTCACTTATATAGAAATACGTTTTAAAATGCTAATAGTTTCCTTTTTTAAAGACTTTCTTAACCAAAATTGTTATAAAATGAGCAAAAATCATACCGATATATGACAATGCCTTTCTAAAAAGACTGCTCATCACTTCAAACCTCGTGAATGTTTTAACCTATAGGCACTTAACCTTACCAACTCTGGACAAAAAAATTTTTTTCAATCATCATGTCAGTAACGATTAATTACTGCATTCGTAAGCTGTAAAAAGAGATAAATCAAAGTTGAATACTCGATTGAAAAAATCATTATTCATTAATATTCTCCCATTTGTCAGTAGTTTACTATAAACTTAAAATATGACAAATTAAAAAATTCTCTACATTACGTTTAATATTGAATTCATTCCTAGCTAAAATCAACAAAGTTCAAATGGTAGATTGGAGGAAAAGCCTTGAGGGAATTTATTGGTCATTGTAAAATCTGCGGAAAAGAAATTTATTGTGAAAATGGCTTTTTTAACGGGGTACTGCTTCCAGGACATGATTACCTTTGCTTTGAATGTGATAAGAGAAAAGGGCATGAACAGTTTGAAAAACAATAAGCTTATTTATTTGTCAGAAAAAACCCCTTCTTTATACAATCCATATGTTGCCCTTCTCCTAATAAAAAACGAGCAAAATAAATGGAATAAACAGTTGGAAGCATTTGATTCCCCCTGTTTATTCCAAGCACCATCCGTCATTTATATCGACAATCCCCCATCAATCGTTATGTTACTTCCATTCATAAAGGCAGCTTCATCGCATGCTGCAAATAAAATTGTGTGGGCAATTTCTGAACTTTTCGCAAGTCGGTTCATCGGTTGTCTCGCTAAGTACATATCTAGCATTGCTTGTGGGTCATCAGCGCTGTCGATTTTTGCTTGAACACCATCCGTAATTGTAGTCCCTGGAGAAACACAATTGACCCTAATATTATCATCCATACAATCGATCGCTATTGATTTTGTCAATGCTAAAACCGCACCTTTTGAAGCGGAATATGCACTCCGATTCTTATGTCCCTTCTCTGCTGCAACAGAACCTACGTTTACAATAACTCCGCCACCTTGCTTTTTCATCTCTTTTACCACATATTTTGAGACTAAAAATGTGCCTTGAACATTGACTAGTAACGTCTCTAATAAATCATCTTCTGTAGTCGTCTCAATGGTCCCTGGTAAAACAACTGCTGCATTATTCACAAGGATATCGATTCGCCCATAAGTAGCAATCGTTGCTTGCACCAGTTTTTTTACATCCTCTACTTTTGAAACATCTGCTTGTACAAAAATAGCATTAAAACCATCTTCTTTTAAAAGCTCTAATGTTTCTTTCCCACTATTACTGCGAGAATTAACGACAACCTTGGCACCACTTTTTGCAAATTGAACAGCCGTCTCTCTCCCAATCCCGGCACCAGAACCTGTAATTAACACAACTTTATTGGTAAAATCCATAATACACCTCCCTTTTTCTCCAATTCTCTGTGCCGTCACACTAGTTTATATTGCCCTTCGCCAATCGTGATTGATTTCCCTTTCAACTCGAGAACATCAGTATGGAAAACTAGTTGTTGCATACGATTGAGTGGACCTTTTTTAAAAACAAACGCCTGCTTCTCAACCGCTAATCTTACTTCTGGCAAATCGGATTTTTCATATTCAAACCCAAATAACTCATGCCAGTGCTTGGCCACAGCAACTGGGTCTTCCACATCAAACACAGCCTCAGCGATCTGCACATCTCCAGCTGGATGCGCTTGAATGATTCCTGACTCTTTTAATCTTTCTCTCCGTTCTTGCTCAGATCCCGTCCATTGAATCACAAAGGGATATGGCAATCCTTGAAAGTCACCGGCAATCGTCATCATCTTCCACTCAATCAAATTTCCTTGTGCATCCAATCGTTTCCCATCCATAATTGGTGACATTTGTAGCTGAAATGCTGATAATTGCTCTCTCACCGTTTCAATATCATCTGTCCTTAAAGCAACTCGGCTCAATTCTTCCCGATGAGGTAACAATTTTATCGAATCCTTCACCACGTCATTTGGCTCTTTAACACTCTCTACCAATGAACGATCCTCGACAGCTAGAAATTCAATATAGCAAAGATCAAAATAACTTAACGCATTATACGTTCCCCATAGTTTATGTGATCCGCCCATAAATGCGTTTAAACCCACTTCTCTAAATTTTGCCATTGCCTTTTCTAGATCATTGACATAATGAACCGTATGATCCCATTTTATGCTAGCCATTTGAATCCTCCTTATTCTTGCCCTAATTCAGTGGTTCGCTTTACTGCTTTTAAAACGCTGCGCTGCAAACCAGCAGCAAAATCTGAATTGTTCAACTCATGAAGTGCGTTAATGCCAACCCCACCAGCAGAATTATTAATATCTAACAACTGCCGAGGATGCTTTCCAGTTTGCCTCAACATTTCAACCGCGCCCTGCACATTTTCCAAAGCAATCTCCCACGATTGTTGACGGGGCAATCCGGCCAAAACACCCGCATCAGCAAATGATTCGATAAAATAATAAACATAATTAGGTCCAGCAACGCCAAAACCGGTAAAAATATCAATCAATCGCTCTTCTACATACATCACCTTGCCAAATCCACTTAAAAAGCGATCCACTTGTTCTTCTCTAGCGTATTTATTTAAAGAAACACCGCTGTAACCCAATCCAGTATCAGTCAACGTATTAGGGATCACTCGCGCAATAGCCCGGTCCTCACCAATAAAGTTCGTCAGTTTTTCGATTGTCACACCAGCAACAATGGAAACGACAACCGCCTCCTTCCGACTATGCTCACGAATCAGTGTTCCAACAGAGGCCAAATCGTCTTGTGGCCTGACGCCAATTACAATAATATCCGCTTGCTTTAACGCAGCAGACTGCTCTACATTAGCTGAAACCTGATAGTTTTTTGTTAAATATGTATTCCTTTGTTCAGATATATCTGCAACAGTAATTTCCTCTTTACGTACCGTTTTATTTGCTAAAACTGCGCGAATGATTGCTTCTACCATCTGTCCGCCACCAATAAAATGAATCATACTCATTCCTCCTACTGATTAATTATTTTGTTAACAACGATGTAAATGGAATAAGCAGAGACCTTAGCCCCTACTTATTCCAGTAAAATTTAGTTGTTCTCCCAAGCCTCTGGTAAAATAAAACCATCATATTTTTCTTGCGATAAAATATATTCCTCAAATTCAGGTGACTCGTAAGCTTCTTTTACATCCTTCGCCCATTGTGTATTTAAATCTTCCTCTAATATAGAAACGATAATGCGGTGTTCCTCTGGCGTATTTTCAATTTTTAATGCATCGGATATTTTCATACCAGCATCAGCAATATAGTTTCCATTCACGACACCAAAATCAACATCCTTCAATGAAACTAAAATTTGCGCTGGATCTAGCACTTGAAATTTAATATCATAAGCTGCCGGTGTTACACTATTTAAATTAAAATCGGTCGTTCCAGCTCCATCAGCTACATTCACCCAACCAAGCTCCTCCAAAATGCGTACAGCCCGTTCCTGATTTACCGGATCATTGGGCACCGCTACTGTTGAGCCTTCTTGAACAGCATCAAGCGAGTCATGGTTAACTGAATGCAAGCTTTGCGGTGCACCTGGAGAAAATGCCAAGCGAACCATCTTAATTCCTAATTCCTCATTAATCCCTTCCATGTAGGCGGTACTTTGAAAGACACTGGCATCAATCGCTCCCTCAGCCATTGCTGGGTTTACTTGCATATTTTGCGAGAACACTTTAATTTCAACATTGTAGCCTTTTTCTTCTAAGATTGGTAAGATCCCATTGCGGAATTGTTCCTCATAAGTGCCTACCCCAAAACCAAAGATAAGATCTTTTTTCTCTTCACCGCTGTCACCTTGAGAATCTTCGTTTCCACAAGCAGTTAAAACAAGCAGTGTAAACAAGACAAGAATCGATAATAATTTCTTCATTTTAATAGTCCCCCTATATTTCACCTTTACTAAACCATCAGTCTTAATCCTTACATATAAATTACATCACGCTCTTCCTTAAAGTATTTAATGCCTCCTCTGCTGCTTTCACTGAAACTGCACAGTTCGGCACCAATACAAAAGGTTCATCGTGCATAAGGTCTAGCGCTTTTTTTGCTTGTTGCTCAATTAATCCATTGTCACCCCCTTCAAAAATGGTATGATCAACACCTGCCACCTTTGTTTTGCTTATTTTCAACTCTAAACCAGGATTTCCTTCTGCCTCAGTATCCCAACTAATCCCTTCAACTGGGTAATCAACGAACCGTGCCGGCTGAGCATGTGCGCCGCACGTATGAAGGATTCGTTTTCCTTTTTTCATTGCATTTAAAACGATTAGATCATACGGTCTAGAAAACTCATTAAAGGTTGCTTCATCAAATAAATCCGGATGTGCCGTGCCCGTTACGGCGTAAAATAATCCATCAATCCCGTCTTTTTCCAATTCCTTCATATATTGAGCCATCGTTATCGCAATCGCATGTAACGCTTGATGGACACCCGAACGCTCTGACTTTAAAAGTTCTCTAAAATCAACCGGCTCATCGCTCCCATACATAGTCTGATTAACATATGAAGAATTTCCTGTTAAAAACATTAAAATCGTTAACGGTGAAAAGACAGTCTGAACCAGCGGCATTTCCGGTAAACCCTTTCGAATCAACCGCATGGCTTCAAGCTGTTCCTGAAGGGGGACAGATGTCGCTACTTCCACAGCTTCCACATGCCAAACATCTCCAGGCTGATTGATAACCGCATGAGTTTGCTTTGGAAAAACCCATCGGTAATCGTCAAAATCATACTTATTGCCAAAAGCCTCTGCTAAATACGTTGCTCTTGGATTGATCTTAATCCAATCCCAATCATATTTTTTCGCAAACGTAATAGTTGCCTCTGCTAAATCAACTGCTGTTTGCTCTTTTTTTAAAAAATGATGCCAACTGCTAACGATGGGGCGATCTGCTTTTTTGCCCGTCAAAATTTGTTCAAAGCGCTGTTTCTTCGTAAAACTCATAAACCATTACACTCCCTTTCTATTCCTTCCTTGCTTTTCGAGCTAATGCATTACCAGTTGATTGAATGATTTGTACAAAAATAACAAGAATAATAACAGTAGTTACCATGGCGAATGTATCAAAACGTTGATAACCATAGACAATTGCCAAGTCACCAACCCCACCGCCACCGACAGTTCCTGCCATCGCAGTCGCACCAATTAATCCTATCGTTGCAGTTGTAATCGATAAAATGAGTGAACCAAATGCCTCCGGCAATAAAAAATGCCAAATAATTTGAAACGGTGTCGCCCCCATTGACTCCGCCGCTTCAATAATACCGGGATTTACTTCGAGCAATGAATTTTCAACTAATCTAGCAATGAAAGGCGATATAAAAATAATAAGTGGGACAATTGCTGCATTTGTGCCAATTGATGTTCCAACAATCATTCGTGTGAATGGGATGATCGCCACCATTAAAATAATGAAAGGCAATGAACGAACGATATTTATAATCGGATTTAAGATCGAATAGAAAATTTTATTTTCCAATATCCCACCTGGCCGTGTTACAACGAGCGCTATTCCGAGCGGGATGCCAACCAATGAACCAATTAAAAGCGACATGCCAACCATATATAGCGTATCTATACTTGCCTGTAAAAATTGATCTAGTGTAATGACGGTCTCAAACATTATTCAACAACCTCCTCAACGCCAGCACCTTTATCTTTTAAAAGTTGCACTGTTTTTTCAATAGCAGATGCCTCTCCAGCAATTTGCAAGTACATAATAACGAGTGTTGTTTCCTGAATCTCCGTCATATTGGCAAATAAAATATTTACCTCAATATCATGTGCTTTCATTACTTGATGAACAATTGGCTCGGAAGCAACCTCACCTTTTACTTCAACTCGAAACACCTTGCTGTTGCCTGTCTTCTTCAATGAACGCTTGACACTCTCTGGAATGCTGTTATGAATCACTGTTTTAACAAAGTTTTTCGTCGTTGGATGCTTCGGATGTCCAAAGACGTCCAGCACTGAACCTTCTTCAATGATTTCTCCCGCCTCCATGACGGCAACTCGATTACAAACTTCCTGAATTACTGACATTTCATGGGTAATAATCATAATCGTTATGTTATATTCCTGATTGACTCGTTTCAGCAATTGCAAGATTGATTGTGTTGTTTGCGGATCTAGCGCCGATGTCGCTTCATCACAAAGTAATATTTTCGGGTTCGATGCAAGTGCACGGGCAATTCCGACACGCTGCTTCTGCCCTCCCGACAGTTCTCTCGGATAACTCTTTGCCTTCTCACGTAAGCCAACGAAGTCAAGTAGTTCCATTACTCGTTGCTTAATCTCTTCTTTTGGTTTTTTCGCTAATACGAGCGGAATCGCGACATTGTCAAAAATAGTCTTTGATTCTAGTAAATTAAAATGCTGAAAGATCATCCCGATCTGTTTTTTCATAGCACGCAATTGACTGTCCGATAGGTGATTAAGCACCTGCCCATCAACGATTACCTCACCATCTGTTGGCCGTTCTAAATAATTTACAAGGCGCACTAAAGTACTTTTCCCTGCACCGCTATAACCAATAACCCCAAAAATATCCCCTTCTTCAACCTTTAAATCAATCCCTTTAAGGGCCTCCGTAGTCACATCTTTCCTTTTATAAGTTTTATAGACACTCTTCATCTCAATCATCTTAATATCCCCCTGCAATTTCTCTAATCTACAATGTTTCCTATTTTAGAGTTTGCTTTATCTTCAATTCTATTAATAACGTCTTTTAAAGTGCTTAAAATATGTTTTTTCATTGCCAACTCTGCGAATGCACCATCCTTATTTTTGATTCCCTCTAGAATCAGAGCATGTTCATCAACCTGATTGCTCCACTTCCCATACATTGAAACGAAGTGACAATAGCGATTGGCATGATCTTTTATCATACTAAGAAGCTTAACCGACGTTTTTAAACCACTCATTTCCGCCAAATAGTCATGAAAATCATTTCCATATGTAACAAACTCTTGACTGTAGCCAAAGTGATAGGCTTGGCGCAATTTTTCCAATATTTCCGTAAGAACATTAATATCATCACTCGAAGCGTTCGTTGCAGCATTTCTTGCAATACTTCCTTCCAGCATGCTGCGAATTTGAAAAATTTCCTCCACTTCCTCCTTCGTTATAGAAGCCACTTTTAATCTTCCATTCGGTTGGCGAATGAGGAATTCTTCCATCTCTAGCATTTGAAGTGCTTGACGTAGCGGTGTTCGACTAATCTCCAACATTTCAGACAGTTGCTCTTCACGAACAACCTCATCTGGCTTAAATTCGCCGTATATTATTTTTTGCTTGATCTGGTAATATGCAACATCTTTCGTCAATCGGCGGTTTTGTACCAAATTCATCTCCTCTTCCTTTTCCATTTTTAATCATGCTTTGGCACAGGTGATAATGGAGAATCACGAAGTTTAAAATATTTGTATAATTGTATACATTTTTTTCAAAAAAATGGAATCGCTCTTTCTTTAAATAGACTACGGTTACTTATTACTTTAAATATTCAGAAATCCATTCCTAAATAAAAAGCTTTACTATTTTGTGTGATACCTTAGTTTCACATGCCTTCCGTTAAAAGCCTCCTGATTGCATGGAACGATGGAAAAAACAAGAGAAAAATCAACAGGAAATGCTAAATAAAAAAATGCTCAGCTTTGACCCATACTATATCACTCTATTTTTATAATTCCAATGAGTTTAATCGGTTATTGATCCATACTATACCATACAATGAAGAATATTCAAACATTTTTAATTGTAAAAAAGGGAAAGTCGTCTGCAAATTACGTGATTCATCATCAATTATTTTTTAAAAGTCACTTTCCTATTGACTGAGGTAATTTATGACAGGAAGAAAGAACTAAAGATAGTTGAAGAAAATAAAAAGGAGAAAGGGTTATTTAAACTGGCACCTATGTCAAGGACACAATAAAAAAAGAGATTAAGCAACTAGAAGATGATTCCTATATTGAATAGGGGTCATCTTTTTTAAGTCCCACTGATATCGATAGTTGTTATAGTAAACCAT